>JBDTRV010000099.1:0-7674 GCA_039931475.1 Burkholderiales bacterium
GGCCTGAATAGGCTGGAACGAAATTGGCGTCGACTTCCACGGCTTTTTCGAAGGCCGCAAGCGCCCCATCGACATCGCGCTTCGCGTACAGAAGAAGTTCGCCTTTGAAGTTGAACGCGGCGGCGTTCTTCGGCGCGAGGTCGAGCAATTGGTCGGTCGCCTTCAGCGCGCCGTCAATATCGCCGCGCGCGGACATCAGGCGCGCCTGCATCAACAGCGCGGCCTCGTTGCCGGGCTCAAGTGCAAGCGCCGCATCGACCGCGGTTTGGGCCAGCGCCAGATCGCCCTGCGCCGCGTGGGCAACCCCGATGCTGGTCTTCAAATCGGCATTCGCGCCCTCGTTGCCCAGCGTTGTTTCCGCGAATTCGGTCAGAACTGCCTTGTGCTTGCCTTGCAGGAGCAGCGCACGCGCGAGTTCGGGCACGACCGCATCCTTCGGATAGTTGGCCTGAAGCGCCTTGCGAAGCTCCAGTTCGGCGCCTACACCATCGCCCTGCACCAGGAAGGTCCGACCGAGAAGAAACCGCGCTTCCTGCGACGCAGAATCCTGTTGAAGCACGTTCTTCAACTGGATCTTCGCGGCTTTGTAATCGCCCGCCTGAAAGTATTTTTGCGCGGACGCCAGCAGTTTTTCAGGGCTTTCCTGCGTGCACGCCACCGCACTGGCCAGCAGCACGCACAATGCCGCGCGGCCGAAAATACCAAAGCGAGCAGTCGTCATTTCGTGGTTCCTGATGTTCTGATGTTCATGGCTTGATGCCCAGTTTGTTCAGCATGTCGTAGAGCGTCGGCCGGCTGACCCCAAGCAACTCCGCCGCCTTCAACACATTTCCATTGGCCCGTCCAAGAGCCGCGATGATGGCCCGCTTTTCCGCGCTCTCGCGTACCACCCGCAGATCGAGCGACCCATCGTCTGCCTCGGAGTCCGCGGCTTGAAGCCCAATGTCCTCGGCCTTGATCTGGTCTCCGTCGGCCATGATTACGGCGCGTTTGATGCAGTTTTCAAGCTCGCGAACGTTGCCGGGCCACGGGTGTTGCTCGATCGCGCGAACTGCGTCGTCATTGAGCACCATCGCGCCCCGGTTCTGCTCTTGCGAAAACTTGCGCACGAACGCGAATGCCAGCAGCGCCGCGTCGCCGACCCGGACTCTTAGAGGCGGGATCTTGATAACGATCTCGGCAAGCCGATAGTACAAGTCCTCGCGAAATTTGCCATCCTTGGCCAGCGCCATCAGATCCTGGTGGGTGGCGCAGACGATGCGCACGTCCACCGGAATTTCCTGCCTGCCGCCGATCCGCTCGATCGTGCGCTCCTGCAAGAAGCGCAGCAGTTTGGCTTGCAGTGAGACCGGTAGATCACCGATTTCGTCGAGCATGAGTGTGCCGCCGTTGGCGGTTTCGATCTTGCCAACGGTTGTCTTCGAGGCGCCGGTAAAGGCGCCCTTCTCGTAGCCGAACAGCTCGCTTTCGAGCAAATTCTCGGGAATCGCCGCGCAGTTGATCGCAACGAATTTTTCGGCCTTTCGGGGTGACGCCTGGTGCACCCCGCGCGCGAGCACCTCCTTGCCGGTGCCGCTTTCGCCCAGGAGCATCACGGTTGCCGTGCTGCTCGCGACCTTCTCGATCGTGCGGCAGGTTTTGAGCATGTCGGGGTCACGGGTCAGCAACCCCGCCAGCGCGTCGGGTTGGTGCATCGACAGCAGACGCCGATTCTCGCGTTGCAACGCGAACAGACGGAATGCCCGCTCCACCGTTAGATTCAGCAGCTCTGGTTCAAACGGCTTGGCGAAAAAATCGTAGGCGCCCAGGGCGACCGCGCGCAGCGCATTGGCGCGATCATTCTGGCCAGTCAGCACGATCACCTTGGTGTCTGGATCGAGCGCCAGGACCTGCTCGAGCAGCTTGAATCCTTCCGAGACCGAATCAGGATCGGGCGGCAAGCCCAGGTCCATCGTCACGACCGCTGGGCTGTGGCGACGCATTTGCACCAATGCGCTTTCGCGGTCGCCCGCGGTCACCGACTCGAAGCGGTCGAGCGACCACTTGATCTGTTTGGAAAGCGCGGGGTCGTCCTCCACAATCAGCAAGGAATGAGTGGTTTCGAACGTCATGGCACCTCCAGCATTTGAAGGTCGGACTCCCTCTTTACCTCGAACAGCGGCAGTCGGACCGTTACGACCGTTCCCTTGCCCAGCTCACTGACTACACCAATCTCGCCGCCGAGCTCGCGCACGTATTGAAAACTCTCATACGCACCGATTCCCATTCCGGATTCCTTTGTCGTCTGAAACGGCTTGAACAGGCGCTCGCGGATGAATTCCTCGGACATGCCCTTGCCGGTATCGCCTATCTCGATGCATGCCTGTCCGCTTTGCCGCTCCAACCTCACCCAGACCCGCCCTGGGGGATCGGTGGCGTCAATTGCGTTCTGCACCACATGGCCCAGAACCCGCTCCAGCCGCTCCTCCTGGCCACGGGTGCCGATCGAATCGAGCACCTGTACGTCTACCGATCGCCCTCGCCCTCGCGCCACCGCTTCGATGCGCCGAACGATCGCCGGCAGATCGACGCCGACCGTGGTTCCCACCGGCGTCGCGCCTTCGCGTAATTGCAACATCAACTGCCGCATCCGGTCCAGGGCGTTTTCCACGGTCATCAGCATGTCTTCCTGAAATTCGGGGTTATCCCTTAGTCGTTGCGCGTTTTTCATCATCAGCGACAGTTGCGTCACGATATTTTTCAGATCGTGCACGACAAAGGCCGACATCCGGTTGAACGCATCGAACTTGCGCACTTCGAGCAGCGCCTCGGTGGCCTGCATCTGGGCCAGAAAGCTCGCAGCCTGGCGACCGGCGGTCTTCAGCAGATCGTTGATTTCCCAGTTGACGTCGATTTCCGTTCGTGCGCTCATGAGCAGCACGAATCCGATCAGTTGATCGCCGACCAAGAGCGGAACGAGCAACCACGCGTTGGGCGTATTCATCAGCCACTTCGGCAACACCAGGTCGCCATAGCGTTCGGGCAGTGTTCGGTATTCGCCCAGATTAACGACCCAACCGCTGCTTGCAAGGAACCGGCACAACGGCGAAGAAATGTGCTCCTTTTCGGCTTGGGGCGGCATGTTCCAACGCGCAATCTCGCTGATGGTGGCTTCCCCGCCGCTTTTCATCCAGAGCGCGCCGCCCGGACTCTCGACCATGTGCGCCAGCCCACGAATCGCGTTCTGGCCGGTCTGCTGGGGTGAATCGGCGGCCGAAAGGGTCTGGGTGAACTTGAGCCATTCCTCGCGATAGTCATAGCGATAGGAATAAAAATGCTTGACCAGATAAACCCGAAGCTTGGCCCGCATGGCGCCCGAAACCGCGAGCAATACCAGCAACACAAGCGCCGAAAACATCAGCGCGACCTGGGCCGCCCGCCCCCATTCGCCGCCGAAAAACCGAACGTAATAACCGACGGCCGACGTAAAGATCAGGTAGACGCCAGCCAGCAGCAACACCGCCGAGTGGAATGCCGCCTTTTGGGATAGGCGCATCTGCGACATCCAGCTTTTGCGGCGCGTGAACGAAAGCAGCAACAGCGGCGCTACCAGCGAATGAACGATCCCGCGCACGTTGAACGCATCCGCGTCGAGCCGATTGAACAGCACTGCCTGAGAGTAGACGTAAAGGTCGAACAGGAACGCGGCGCCAAGTCCAAGACACAGTGGCTTGGCATTCCAGCGTGCGTCTTTCGGAACGTTGCGATAGACCTGCTCGAGCAAAATCAAACCGAGCACCGCCAGGCTGAGCGACATGAACAGCCCGGCGCGCGCCAGATCCCCAAAAGCTTGGACATCGGCAAAGAACAGAATCCGGGCCAGCACGGCGCCCGCCACCACCGCGGCGGCAAGAGGCGCCAACTGGATCAGCCCCCCGCTGGCACTCGCACCCGATTCGGGCTTGAATAGCAGCAGCAGGAATGCGAACCAGAGGCCGTAGCGCAGCACGTCGGCCACGTCGGCCAGGAAATCCAGAGCGGGATGGCCGGTCAGCTCGGACCAAAGCCCGAAGCCTCCCCAAGCGGCGGAACAAGCAATCGCCGCAACCGCGGCGATTTCCCGAGCGGCACGCGGTGCGCGCAAATACCCGAAAAAAACGAGTCCTAGCGCGAGCGCGGCGTAAACCACGGCGGCGAGCCCAAAGCTCCAAGCCGCCAGCGCAGAAGGGTCACCACTCACGCCGAACTACCCCGCCACGGCGCCGAGGAGCGGCGGGCGGTCCGCACCCGATCACCGCGCACCCTTGGCCAACAGCACCACGCCCACCGTTTCGAACAAGATCACCAGATCGAGAAACAGCGAGTGATTCTTGACGTAGTACAGGTCGTACTGCAGCTTTTCGGCCGAATCCTCGAGCGTCGAACCATAGTGATAGCGCACCTGTGCCCAGCCGGTGACGCCCGGCTTGACGCTTTGACGCACCGCGTAATACGGTATTTGCCGGGTCAACTGATCCACGAAGAACGGCCGCTCAGGCCGCGGACCAACCAGGCTCATGTCGCCCTTGAGCACGCTGAACAACTGCGGCAACTCGTCGATGCGCAGCTTGCGCATGATGCGTCCGAAGCGCGTCACCCGATCATCGCCGGCGCTGGCCCAGCGCGGGGTGCCGTCTTTCTCGGCGTCGGTGCGCATGCTCCGAAACTTGACGACGTTGAACAACTTACCGTTGTAGCCGACCCGCTCCTGCTTGTAGAAAATCGGCCGCCCGCTTTCAAGAAACACCAGCAACGCCGCGATCAGCATTACCGGCGCGCTGACGGCGAAGAGCACCAAGGCGCAAACTATGTCGAACAGCCGCTTGACGACGGTGCGGGCCACCCCTTGCTCGAAGCCGTCGCCGAAGATCAACCAGCCGGCCGAAACCGAGTCGAGCCGGATCTGGCCACGGGTTTTCTCGAAATGAGTCGCGATGTCGACCACCCGCACGCCGCGCAGCTTGCAGTCCAGCAAATCGCGCAGCGGCATGCCGCCGCCGCGCCGGTCGGCCACCGCCACCACGATTTCATCGACGTCGAGTTCGAGCGCGGTATCGGTCAACGGCTTGGTCTTGGGCAGGATGCCCCAGGCTGAAACTTCGGCCTCGGCCTCGTTCGCGCTCGCGTAATAGCCAACCACGTCGACATGCGGATCCTCGTTCTTCAATGTTCGACCCACCAGCGCGGCGCGCTGACCGGTACCGAACACGAGGATGCGATGGCGCATCGACGACTGCCGCGAATGGGCGATATAGATACGATGCATCACCACCAGCGCGACTCCTACCATCGCCGCAATCGCTAGATAACGCCGATTCGCCGAGTGGGTAAACGGAACGCCGAAAATCAGGTAAATCAGCGGCACGACGAGAAAAAGCGACAACACTCCGCGTGCACGCGACTGATTGACGGTGCGGTTATGGACTCTTTGATAAAAACCCAAACCGGTATTGATGACCAGCACGCCGAGCGCGAGCAGGAACGAATAGGCGATGAACGGCAGGGCGGAAGCAAAATCCGCGCCCTGAAAAAATACGGTACCCGAGACGACCAGCACCACGACCAGCACGTCAAAAGAAATCTGCATCAGTGTTTGCCGATGCAGATAGTGGTTGAACACCCTGATCATGTTCAATCTTGGATCTCCCTTAGGGATGGTCAGTACTGGGGTGCGGGCCGGCCGATGAACTCGGCCTGCCGGCCATCATTTGCGGGCGCCGCGGTCCACGCCAGGCAGCGCGAAGCGCGCAACTAGCCAGTATAGGCAGTGGCTGGCGCTTTTCGGGTCCGCAACTTGCCCCACCGGCACGCAAGCGCATGCATCCGCGCATTTGTTGACAGGCCGGCCTTCAGACACGGCCACCGCGGACGCGGACTAACATTCGATATCCCTCGACCCGGACCGGACCCCCACCATGACCCTCAAGCTCGAAGACCCTGATCTGCTGCGCCACCACGCTTTCGTTGGCGGCGAGTGGCAGGAAGCGGACAACGGCCAGACCACCCAGGTCTTGAACCCAGCCACCGGCGACGCTATCGGCGCGGTGCCCAAGATGGGCGCGGCCGAAACCAAGCGTGCCGTGGCGGCGGCCGAGGCTGCTCAAAAAAGCTGGCGGGCCAAGACCGCCAAGGAACGCAGTGCGGTGCTGCAAAAAATCGCCGCGCTGATGCACCAGCACAAGGACGACCTGGCGCTGATCATGACCAGCGAGCAGGGCAAGCCGTTGGCCGAATCGGCCGGCGAGATCGTCTACGCCGCTTCCTTCATCGAATGGTTCGCCGAGGAAGCGCGGCGCGTTTACGGCGACACGATTCCGGCGCCGATGGCCGACCGCCGCATCATCGTGGTGAAGGAGCCGGTTGGCGTGTGCGCCGCGATCACGCCGTGGAATTTTCCAACCGCGATGATGACGCGCAAGGTCGGCCCTGCCCTCGCGGCCGGCTGCACGATGGTCGTCAAGCCGGCATCGCAGACGCCGTTTTCCGCGCTCGCGTTCGCGGTGCTCTGCGACCGCGCCGGCCTGCCCAAGGGGCTGCTGTCGGTGGTGACCGGCTCGGCCAGCGCGATCGGCGCCGAGTTGTGCGCAAACCCGGTCGTGCGCAAGCTGACGTTCACCGGCTCGACCGAAGTGGGTCGGTTGCTGATGCGCCAGTGCTCGGACACGATCAAGAAGGTCTCGTTCGAGCTCGGCGGCAACGCGCCATTCATCGTGTTCGACGATGCCGATCTGGACGCCGCGGTGGAAGGCGCGATGGTCTCCAAATACCGCAACACCGGCCAGACCTGCGTCTGCGCCAACCGCATCTACGTGCAGCGCGGCGTGTCCCAGGCGTTCAGCAAGAAGTTGGTCGCCAAAGTCAAAGAGCTGAAGGTCGGCAACGGCGTTCAGGAAGGCGTGACCCAGGGCCCGCTGATCGATCAAGCGGCAGTCGAAAAGGTGGAGGAGCACATCGCGGATGCGCTCGCGCTGGGCGGCAAGCTCTTGACCGGCGGCAAACGCCACAAGCTGGGCCAGACGTTTTTCGAGCCGACGGTGATCGCCGGCGCCACTCAGCAGATGAAGCTGGCCAGCGAAGAAACCTTCGGCCCGCTTGCGCCGTTGTTCGAGTTCGCCACCGAAGCCGAGGCGATCGAGCTGGCCAATGCGACCGAGTTCGGCCTGGCGTCGTACTTTTACTCGCGCGACGTCGGCCGCATTTTCCGGGTGGCGGACGCTCTCGAATATGGCATGGTCGGCATCAACACCGGCCTGGTTTCGACCGCCGAGGCGCCGTTCGGCGGCATGAAGCAGTCTGGCCTGGGGCGCGAAGGCTCGAAATACGGCATTGACGAGTATCTGGAGATCAAGTACTTGTGCCTGGCCGGGCTGGATCACTAGCCGGCACCACGCCGATTTCATGTTCAGCGAGCGTTCGATCCGCGGTCGCGGAAACGACTGTGGGGAAGTGGGTCTGCCACTATTTCGCGAACATCCCCGCGTACTGATCCCGCAGCAGGTTCTTCTGCACCTTGCCCATCGAGTTGCGCGGCAATTCGGCCACGACCTCGCAGTGCTTCGGAATCTTGAAGTTGGCAAGTTGTGACTTGAGCCTGGCGATGAGCGCGTCTGCATTCAGCTCAACGCCCCGGCGCGGCACCACCAACGCGACGCCGAC
>JBDTRV010000100.1:0-7651 GCA_039931475.1 Burkholderiales bacterium
CGATTTCGACGCCGCCGCGCTGACCGTGAAGTTGCCAGACGGCGCGGGTGACATGACTGTCAAGGTCCGGCTCGCGCCGGCGGCGACGGTCGGCGCTTTCGACATCGTGCTGGAAACCACCGGCGACACAGCACGCCTGACCCTGGCCGGCCGGCTCGACGCTCTGGCCATTCCGCGGTTGCGCAACGAACTGGCCAATGCCCAGGCCGCCCAGCCCAAACGCCTGGTGCTGCTGCTTTCGGGCTGCACGACGATGGGCGACGAAGCGTTGCGCGCCATCGTGTTCGAAACCGAGAAGATGAATGCCGATCTCTCCGTCGAGGTCGTAGGCGCCAGCGCCGCGATCAAGGAATCGATGAAGCGCGCCGCGTTCTCTGGCAGCGTGACTTTCTCCGACACCTATTCGGTGGCCGCGGCAAGCCGTTAGGCACCGGGGCCGCGGGCGGCGATTGGCCTATTCGGTTCAACGTCCGCGGCCAACATGCGCCATCCAGTCCCCTGACGAGACGACGGCAGCTTGCGCGATGCGATCTGCCTGAATTTCATACACCAGGCATTCCAGCGCCGTGCCTTGCAACCGCACGACGACCGAACGCTTCACGTACTCGCCGGTGCCGTCGCTTCGCACGCTCTCGAGGCGATCAAGCAGCTGCTCGAGCGAGCGGTCGATCAGGTAGATCTCGCCGGCCACGCTGCTGCTGCCGCAAAGACGAAGCCCCGGATACGCGCCCAAGTCGTACAAGGTGCCGTTAACCCGCGTAGTCCCCATCAGCCGCGGCGCGGGATCGTAGCGCGCGATGTCGTTGCTGCCGCCCGCGCGCAGCGTTCCGTAGACGAAGACATGCAGCGCGGCGGCATCGGTTGGCTGTGCAGGCAGCGCATTCGCCCGATCGGGCATCATCGACGGCGTTTGCTCCATCGCCCGCAGTCTATTGGACCCCACCCCACCATCGCCGCAAACCAGCTCGGGCCGGCTGCTTTCCTACGGCTGCCTGGCGCTGAGCATGGCGCTGGTCGGCAGCTACGTGGCGCTGTCCAAGCCGATGGTCGCGGCGCTTCCGGTGTTTCTTTTGGCCTGGCTGCGGTTCGGCATCGGCGGGCTGGCGATGCCGCACTGGCTGCGCAAACCGGCGTTCGAGCCGCCGCTGACGAAACGCACGCGCTGGCTGCTGTTTCTCGAATCGTTCCTCGGCAACTTCCTGTTCTCGATCCTGATGCTCTATGGCGTCTCCATGACGAGCGCGGTCTCGGCCGGCGTGATCATGGCGTCGATTCCGGCGGTGGTCGCGTTGCTCAGTTTCGTGTTTTTGCGCGAGCGGATCGGGCCGCGGGTCTGGGCCGGCGTGGTGTGCGCGGCGCTTGGCATTGCACTATTTTCGCTATCGAAAACGAAGCTGGAGATGACCACTGGACGAGCGGTAGAGGCCGATTCGATTCCAATTCGCGCCTGGATCGGCGACCTGCTGGTGTTTGGCGCCGTTATTTGCGAAGCCAGCTATGCGGTGATCGGCAAGAGCCTGACCGCATCGCTGGGCCCCAAGCGCATCACCTCGATCGTGAACCTGGTCGGATTCGCGCTCGTCACGCCGTTCGGGCTGTACGCAGCTTGGGGATTCGACTTCGCCGGCGTCGCGCCGGGCATCTGGCTGCTGCTGGTGTTCTACGCGCTGGCCGCGAGCGTCTGGACGGTCTGGCTGTGGATGACCGGGCTGAAGCAGGTGCCTGCCGCGCAAGCCGGGGTGTTCACGGTGTTGTTGCCGATCAGCGCGGCGCTGGTTGGGGTGCTGGCTCTGGGTGAGACGTTGTCGGGCGCGCAGTCGCTGGCATTTGGCATCGCATTGCTGGGCGTCGTGCTGGCAACCTTGCCCGAACGCTGGTCGCGCCGCAGGTCGGCGCCGCGATCGAGTTGATCCGCGATCACGCTATCCGGTTGAACCAGAGCAGCGACAGTCCCGCCGACATTAGCGCGAACACGGCCGCGAGCAGCGCGAACAGGCTGGAGACTTCGGTTTCTTTCTTCTCGACCGTGAGGCGCGAACTCAGCGTTTCGTAGACGGTGCGCAAGTTCTCTGCCGTGCCGGCGTAGAAGTACTCGCCCATGGTGCGGCTGGCCACCGTCTTGAGCGTTTCCTCGTCGAGCCGCACGCGCATCGACCAGCCCTCGAAGCCGATGATTTCGCCGTCCACCGTGCCGACGCCCACGGTGTAGATGCGCACCCCGCGATCGGCCGCGAGCTTGGCCGCTTCAAGGGTGTCCACGCCGGTGGTGCGCTGCCCGTCTGTTAGCAAAATGATAGCGGCAGAGTCATAGGAGCCGGGCGAAACAGGCGTGAAAGTCTTTTTTTCTTCCTTCGGTTTGGCGTCGATCGCAACGCCCTTGCGCCTGCTGGCCGAACCGACCGAATCGAGGTCGATGCCCTCGTTTGGAAACACTTCCGAAAGCGAGATCACGATCGCGCTGCCAATGGCGGTGGCCCGCTGCAACTGAAAGCGGTCGATCGCGGCAACCAGATCGTCGCGGTTCACGGTGGGCGCTTGCACCACCTGCGCGGTGCCCGCGAACGCGACGATGCCGACCTTCACATGGCGCGGCAGCTCGGTCAAAAATGCTTTGGCGGCGGTTTGCGCCGCGACCAGGCGATTGGGCTTGACGTCGGTCGCGCGCATGCTGCCCGAGACGTCCATCGCGAGGATGATGGTCTGGTTGGTCGACGGCAGCGCAATCGACGCGTACGGTCGTGCCGCCGCGATCAGCATCGCCGCGAGCGAACACAAGAACAGCAACGGCGGAATGTGCCGCCGAATCGACTGGCCGCGCCCCATCGCCTCGCGCACGATCGACAGGCTCGCATAACGCAGCGCCATCTTCTTCTTGCGGGAGAGCAGCCATGCGTACAGCAGCACCAACAGCGGCAGCAACAGCAGCAGCCACAGGAAGGCGGGCCAGGTGAAGCCGATAGGAAAATCGCGCCACCAGCGCGTGGCCTGATCGACGTACGGCTCAAGTTGCGCCAGATAGGGTTGAAGCGAATCCATGCTTGGGGTGTGCCTACGCAATTATCACGCCAGGGCCTTCAGGCCGCGTGCCGCAAGTGCAGCGGCATATTGCCGCCGGCCGACAGGCGAGCGCGGCGCTTGCGCAAGTCGGTGAAGCGCTTAATGGCGTCGACCAGATCGCCATCGGTCGAAAGCTCCAGCGCATCGACGCCGGCCTTGGCGAGCGCATCGCGCAGCTCGGCCTCGCGTTGCGCCGCGATGCGAGCAAAGCGTTTTCTGAAACCGCGGTCGTGCGTGTCGACGAGCAGTTGCTCGCCGGTTTCGGCGTCGCGGATCGGGATCAGGCCGAGATCGGGAAGCTCGAGCTCGAGCGGATCGAGCAGCCGCACCGCGACCACCTCGTGCCGCAGCGCCAACAGCCCGAGCGCCTTTTCCCAGCCCGGCTCGCTGATGAAGTCGGAAACGACGAACATCGTCGAGCGGCGTTTGACGAGGTTCGCCGCCGCCGAGAGCAGGTCGGACAAGTGGGTGGCGCTGGCGTCATCGCCGCGCTTGCGTTTCTTCGGCTCGTCGGCAATAGGGCGATTCTTCATTGCATGCAGCAGGTGCAGCACGTGCGCACGCCCGCCGCGCGACGGGATCACGGTGTCGACCCCCGCGCCATACAGCAGGGCGCCAACCTTGTTGCCATGCCGCGTGAGAAGCCGCGCGAGCACCGCGACAAATTCGGCCGAGACGTTGCGCTTGGCCAGGTTGCCGGAGCCGAAGTCGACCGACGGGCTCAGGTCCAGCAAAAACCAGGCGCTCATTTCGCGGTCTTCGGTGAACACGCGCACGTGCGGCACGTCTTGCCGGGCGGTCACGTTCCAGTCAATGTGGCGCACGTCGTCATGGTGCTGGTATTCGCGCAGGTCGGCGAGATCCATGCCGGTGCCGCGCATCAGGGTTCGAAAGTCGCCCTGCAGCAGGCCATCGAGCCGCTTGATCACGGTCCATTCGAGCCGGCGCAGCACCTTCTCTGCCGCGCCGGGCTCGAACAGCGCGGCTTCAGGCTCGCCGTTGTTCATGTTGCAGCGGCTTCGCGGGCGGCGGCAGCTTGGCCATGATCTGCTTGATCAGCGCGTCGGCGTCGATGCCTTCGGACAGCGCCTCGTACGACAGCACCAGGCGATGGCGCAGCACGTCGGGCGCCAGATCCGTCATGTCTTCGGGCAGCGCGTAGGTGCGGCCGCGCAGCATCGCCAACGCGCGCGCGCCTTCGGCCAGATTGATCGTGGCGCGCGGACTCGCGCCGAAGGTGATGAAGCGGCCGAGATCCTTCAGCCCGTGCTTGACCGGCGTTCGCGTGGCCGACACAAGCCGCACCGCGTATTGCACCAGCGACGGATCGACATACACCTCGCGGCATTCGGCCTGCAGCGCCGCCAGTTGCGCGGTGGTCGCGACCGGCAGTGCCTCGACCTTGGGGCCGGTCACTCGCTGCACGATCACGAACTCTTCCTCGTCGGTCGGGTAGTCGACCAGCACTTTCATCATGAAGCGATCGACCTGTGCCTCGGGCAGCGGGTACGTGCCTTCGGTCTCGATCGGATTTTGCGTTGCCATCACGAGGAACGGCTCGGGCACCATATGCGTCACGCCGGCGATCGTCACCTGCCGCTCCTGCATCACCTCGAGCAGCGCGCTTTGCACCTTGGCCGGCGCGCGGTTGATTTCGTCGGCCAGAAGCAGGTTGGTGAAAACCGGGCCGAGCGAGGTTGAAAATTCGCCAGTGCGCTGGTTGTAGATGCGCGTGCCGACCAGGTCCGCCGGCACCAGATCGGGCGTGAATTGAATGCGCTTGAATTGGCCGCGAATGGTGTTGGCCAAGGTCTTTACCGTGAGGGTCTTCGCCAGCCCCGGCACGCCTTCGACCAGCAGATGGCCTTGCGCGAGGATCGCAACCATCACGCGCTCCAGAAAGCGGTCCTGCCCGACGACGACCCTTTTCACCTCATACAGGATCTGCTCCATGAGCTGCGTGGTTGCTTCGGCCGGCTTCAGATTTGGGTCGGTGCTGCCACTTTGCTGTTCCATCGATGCGCTCTTTCGAAAGTTGAATCTCATGGCTCAGGCTGAACCAGTGTCAAAACGGCGACTGGCCAACAGCCGAAGCCGCGTTCTCGATCGGCACCGCGAAGCCGATACCGATGAAGGTGCGCGACTCCGGGTTCAGGATGGCCGTGACGATGCCCACCACCTCGCCATCCATGGTGACCAGTGGTCCGCCCGAATTGCCGGGATTGGCGGCGGCGTCGAACTGGATCAGATTGCTCATCAACTGCTTGCCCTTGGGCGAGCGGAACTGGCGTTTCAGGCCCGAAATCACCCCTTCGGAGACCGACGGGCCGATGCCGAACGGGAAGCCGACCGCGATCACGCGATCGCCCGCCTGCAGGTCGCCGGTGGAGCGCATCGTGGCCGCTTGCAGATCGTCCGGCACCTCTTGCGCCTGCAGCACGGCAAGGTCGTTCTCGGGCTGGGCACCGATGATCGTGGCCGGAGATTCGAGGCCGCTTGAGAACTCCACTTTGATCGAATCCGCGCCCGAGACCACGTGCAGATTGGTCAGGATCACGCCCTTGTCGACCACCACCACGCCGGTGCCGACGCCGCGCTCGGTCGGGTCGCTCTTGGCGTCCTTGCCCTTGCCGTAGCCGCGCACCCGCACCACCGAATCCCGGATGTGGTCGTAGGCGCGCGCCGCTTCGGACGGCATGACCTTGGTCTCAAGCGTCTTGAGCACCGCGGCATCGAAGTCCTTTTGCGTGAGCTGGCGCTGCGCCGCCGGCTTGAGGCCGAACGTCATCGAGGGCGGCAGCAGCACGCCCAAAGCGGCTGCCAGGCCCAGGCCGAAAGCCCAGAGCGACAGCGCGCGCGGTGAGGTGAACCAGCGCTGCCAGCGCGAGGTGGGCCGGGGAGCGATCGCCGCGACACTGGCGTCAGCCATCGCCGAGGGGCTTTCGGGCGACGGATGGGATTCGTCGTCCGACTCGGCTTTGCGTTGTGGCCGGGGCCGGCTCGATGAACTGTAGAGGGCGGGCCTGCGCATCGTTTCACCTGTGTTCGAAAAGCGCCGCAAATTCGCTCAGGGCGGGCGGCTGCGCACAACACTATCACGCTTGCAAACCGCGCGCAGTGGGGGTTTTCGCGCTGTCGGCACCGCGCAACGAAGTGCTATCCAAAAGAGAGCTGAAAAGCGCCAGTGGACAAGCGGTAACGGCCAATTTTGTTCTGAATCTTCTTCGCGCTGCGTCGACGTCGGCCCTCCAGCGGCGCCCGTTGGTGTTTTACCGGGATCTTCCGCAAAGGTCCGCGGCGGGTCCGCACCTCATGCCGAGACGGGTTGTGCAGCGCATCCCCGGCCCGATACGATGGCCGATATGCCCTTGATCGACAGCCACTGCCACCTCGACGCTCCCGAGCTCGCCGCCGACATCCAGCCGGTGCGGGCGCTAGCGCGAGAACGCGGCGTGGCGCACTGCGTGATCCCAGCCGTCGACGTGCACAACCTGGATGCTGTGCGAGGGCTGGCCCACCAGCTTGGCGACAGCTACGCTCTAGGCATCCACCCACTTTGCAGCAACCAGGCGACCCGCGCCCACCTCGATCGGTTAGCCCAGCGGTTGGCCGAGCACAAGGACGACCCGCGCCTCGTCGCGGTCGGCGAGATTGGCCTCGACTATTTCGTGGACGACCTTGACGACTCGCACCAGCAGCGCATCTATCGGGAACAACTCAAGCTCGCGCGCGACCACGGCCTGCCGGTGATCCTGCACTCGCGGCGTGGCGTCGACAAGGTGCTCAAGCATTTGCGCGAGATCGACGTGCCCGGCGGCATCGCTCATGCCTTCAATGGCAGCCTGCAGCAGGCCGAGGAGTTTCTTAAGCTCGGCTTCAAACTCGGCTTCGGCGGCGCGGCGACCTATGAGCGCGCCACGCGACTACACGCCTTGCTGCGGGAGCTGCCGCTGTCCGCGATCGTGCTTGAAACCGACTCGCCCGACATTCCCCCACACTGGATTTACCGCACCGCGGCCGAACGCGAAGCGGGAGCGAAGCAGGGCCGCAACACGCCGGCCGAGCTGCCCCGGATCGCGAGCTGCATTGCCGGGGTGCGCGGGATCGACCCGGAAGAGCTGGCGGCGCACGCGTTTGAAAACACGCTGGCGGCGCTGCCCAGGCTGCGGGCGTTGACGTCGGCCGGGTTATGGGGATAAACACAGCGTGGAGGCGGATCCGCCCCTAAAATCCCGCCCCATGGCTGTTAAACCCCCAAGCGCCCCAAGCGACTACTCCGAGCATTCGATCCGCGTTCTGAAAGGTCTGGAGCCGGTCAAGCAGCGGCCCGGCATGTACACGCGCACCGACAACACGCTGCATGTGATCCAGGAGGTTCTCGACAACGCGGCCGACGAGGCGCTTGCGGGTTTCGGAAAAAAAATCCGCGTGACCTTGCATGACGATGGCTCCGTCGGCATCGAAGACGACGGGCGCGGCATTCCGTTCGGCCTCCACGCGGAAGAGAACGCACCGGTGATTGAGCTGGTGTTCACCCGGCTGCATGCGGGCGGCAAGTTCGACAAGGGCAAGGGCGGCGCCTACAGTTTTTCGG
>JBDTRV010000101.1:0-7648 GCA_039931475.1 Burkholderiales bacterium
CATTCCAAGTACCCGCTCCATCAACGCCGCGTATTCTGAAGCCGCTGCGGCAAACGACCGTCCCGAAAGGAAAACCCAAATGACGCCTCGCCTGATCAGCGCCTTCACACTTTTCGCGGCCCTGGGCAGCGGCGTCATGGCCGGTCTGTTCTTCGTATTTTCAGTGTCCGTCATGCGCGCGCTCGGGAGTTTGCCGCCGGCGCACGGCATCGCGTCGATGAACGCGATCAATCAGGCGATTCCGGGCGCGTGGTTCGGCGTTGCGTTCTTCGGCACGGCGCTGGCCTGCCTCGCGCTCTTCGTGCTGGCGCTGATGCGCTGGAGCTTGCCGGGCACGGCCTGGTTGCTGGCCGGCGCGGCGATCTATCTGGCAGGGTCGATCGGCGTGACCATCGCCGTCAACGTGCCGCTGAACAACGCACTGGCCGCCGCAGTGCCGGGGAGCGACGAAGCGCAGCGCCTTTGGGCCACCTACCTCACCGACTGGACCCGCTGGAACCACCTGCGCACTGTCGCTTGCCTGGCAGCCGCGGCATGCCTCACGATCGCTTTTCGCAGATGACCGCGCGGCGCTCCACGCGTTCTTCCAAGTGAAAAAAATGTGGATGAAAAACGGCTTCTCAGCACGTACAGATTGATTTTATAGCTATCGTTTTGATACTGAACCAGTGAACTCCACGTCGTTTTCTGAAAAAGCCACCGGCCGGCAATGGATCGGCCTAGCCGTGATCGCGCTGCCCTGCATGCTGTATTCGATGGATCTCACGGTGCTGAACCTGGCGCTGCCAGCGCTGTCCGCAGCGCTCCGACCCAGCGCGTCGCAGTTGCTCTGGATCATCGATATCTACGGCTTCATGGTCGCGGGGTTTTTGATCACCATGGGCAATCTGGGCGACCGCATTGGAAGACGCCGGCTACTGCTCGTCGGCGCCGCCGCGTTCGGTTGCGCGTCGCTGCTGGCCGCTTTTTCAACCAGCGCCGAAATGTTGATCGCGATGCGCGCCTTGCTCGGCATCGCGGGCGCCACGCTCGCGCCGTCCACGCTCTCGCTGATCCGCAACATGTTCCATGACCCTGGCCAGCGCACCTTCGCGATCGGCGTCTGGATTTCGAGCTATTCGGTCGGCGCCGCGATCGGGCCGGTGCTCGGCGGCGTGCTGCTCGAACATTTATGGTGGGGCTCGGTGTTCTTGATCAACGTGCCGGTGATGGTGCTGCTGCTCGTGCTCGGGCCGCTGCTTCTGCCCGAATTCCGCGACCCCGCCGCACGCCGGATCGACCCGGCCAGCGTTGCGCTGTCGATCGCGGCGGTGCTGCTCGCGATCTATGGCCTGAAGCAAATCGCCGAACACGGCGCCGGCTGGATCGCGTTGGCGAGCATTGCAGCCGGGCTGGCGCTAGGCATTGCCTTCGTGCGCCGGCAGCGCCTCTTGACCGCGCCGCTGATCGACCTGCGGCTGTTTCGCAACGCGGCGTTCGGCGTCGCGATCGGCACCTACACCCTCAGTTGCTTTGTCGTCTTCGGCGTCTTCATCTTCATCGCGCAGCACCTGCAAGGCGTGCTGGGCCTGTCTCCGATGGCTGCGGGGTTGTGGATGGCGCCGTGGGCATTTGCGTTCATCGCCGGTTCGCTCGCCACGCCGGCGCTGGCGTCGCGCTTCGGCCGAAAGGCGACCATCGTCGGCGGGTTGTGCATCGCCGCCGCCGGCTTCGCGCTGCTCGGCTGGGCGGCCGATAAGACCGGACCCGCGGGAATCGCGCTGGCCGAAGTGGTCCAGTCGCTCGGCCTCGCGCCGATCTTCACGCTCGCGACCGATCTGGTACTGGCCGCCGCGCCGCCCGAGCGCGCCGGTTCGGCCGCCGCGATTTCCGAGACCGCCTCCGAGTTCGGCGGCGCGCTGGGCATTGCGATTTTTGGCAGCATCGGCACCGCGATTTACCGGGCCGCGATGCTGGATCTCGCGCCGCCCGGCGTGCCCCCGCCGCTGCTCGAAGCGGCACGCGGCACGCTGGGGGCGGCGGTCGAGCTTTCGGCGCAACTCGAAGGTACGGCTGCCGCGGCCGTTCGCGAAGCCGCGCGTGCCGCGTTCGTGCGCGGGTTGCAGTGGGCGTCGGCCGTGGCGGTGGTCACAATGCTTGCCACCGCACTGCTTGCCGCCCGCGCCCTGCGGACGCGGGAACCGTTGGCGCAAGCGACAAACGTCTGAAGCATGGAGAAAACCAAAGTGACAACGAATCAGCGCGAGATGGTCGAAATCGAGAACGTCAATCATCCGGGCCAGATCAACCGCGTCGACGCCGCCAAGTACGCCGCGATGAAGCAAGCGGTTTTCAAGGCGCTGCCGACCGCCCCGCCGGGCCTGACGCAAGCCGAAGTGCGCCAGCAGGTCAGCCCCCATCTGCCCGAGACCCTGTTTCCCGGAGGTTCGACGGCGGGCTGGTGGGCCAAGGCGATTCAGCTCGATCTGGAAGCGAAGGGCGTGGTGCTGCGGCAAAAGACCAAGCCGACGCGATGGCATCTGGCGGCAAGCTGATGGAACTCTCCCGGAAGCTTTGGCAACTCGCGGCCCGGCGCTCAGTGGGCGAGCCGGGCCGTGGCCCCCTGGTGTGGTGCGCGCGCGAGCTTGGCCAGAGCGATGCCCGGCATCGAGCATGCGAGCCGGTTGATGGCCCGCTGACGCGGCGCTCGCGGGAGTTTGGGCCGGGCGAGGCCCACAGTCGATCTTGCGAGCCGGCTCACGGCCGGCTTATCCAGCGCGCGCGGTGGTTGCAAAGCTGCATCGCCCTGGTGTCGGCCATGCTGGTTGCCCATGCGGCGGCGGCCGAACCCGGCTGGGCGCACTACGGCGGTGATGCCGGCGGCAACCGCTACAGCGAAGCGGCGCAGATCACCGCGAACAACATCGACGGACTGCGCCGGCAATGGCTGTACCGAACCGGCGACGCCGAACACCGGCCGGCCGCGCTGATGAAGCGAGTGAAGTTCGAGACCACGCCGATCCTCGTGGCCGACCAACTGGTGCTGTGCTCGTCGTTCAACGAAGTGATCGCGCTCGATCCAGCGACCGGCGCCGAGAAATGGCGCTTCGATCCGCACGTGTCCACCGACCTGCGCCCGGCCAACCGCTACAACTGCCGCGGCGTGGCGCAGTGGCGTGATCCGCTGGCCGCGCCCGACGTACCGTGCGCGCTGCGCATCCTCGCCGCCACGTCCGATGCGCGTCTTATCGCGCTCGATGCGGCCACCGGCGCCGCGTGCGAAGGTTTTGGCGAACAGGGCCAGGTCAAGGTCCAGACTGGCCTGCTCGACCGGCCGGGTGAGTGGCAGATCACCTCGGCGCCTGTCGTCGTGGCCGGCGTGGTCGTCGTCGGCTCGGCGATCAGCGACAACCAGCGCGCAGAGGCGCCTTCCGGCAAAGTGCGCGGGTTCGACGCGCGAACCGGCGCCGAGCGCTGGGCCTGGGAGCCGCTGCTTGCGGCGGATGGTTCCGTAGCCGGCGCGGCCAACGTTTGGGCGCCGATGTCAGTCGACGACCAGCGCGGTCTTGTCTTCCTGCCCACGTCCAGCCCAAGCCCCGACTTTTACGGCGGCCTGCGTCCCGGCGACAACCGCTATGCCGATTCGGTCGTCGCGCTGCACGCGGCTGACGGCTCGCTCGCCTGGGCGTTCCAGATCGTCAAGCACGACGTGTGGGACTACGACGTGGCCGCGCAACCCACGTTGACCACGCTGACCGTGGACGGCAAGCCGCGCGACGTGGTGGTGCAGGCGACCAAGCAGGGGCTGGTGTTCGTGCTGGACCGGGACACGGGCGTGCCGGTGTTCCCGGTCGAGGAGCGCGCGGTGCCGCAGGGCGGGGCGCCGGGCGAGGTGTTGTCGCCGACGCAGACTTTCCCAGCCGACATGCCGCCGCTGGTGCCGCAGGTGTTGCGGCCCGAGGATGCGTCCGTCTTCTCTCTGTCTTGTCGAGATCGAATTGCTGCGCTCAGAAACGAGGGGCTGTACACGCCGCCGAGCGTGCAGGGCACCCTGCTGTTTCCGTTCACCGGGGGCGGGGTGAACTGGGGCGGCGTGGCGGTCGACCCGCGCGGCATCGTCTACGTGAACACCAGCCGAGCCGCACATGCGGTGCGCCTGATCCCGCGCGCTGACTTTGCCTCGGCCAAGGCTGCCATGCCCGACAAGGAGGTCAGCCCGCAGGCTGGCGCGCCGTATGGCATGGTGCGCGAGATGGTGGTCTCGCGCTTCGGCTCGCCCTGCAACCCGCCGCCGTGGGGCGCGATCGCCGCGCTCGATCTTTCGCAACGCAAGATTCTCTGGGAAGTGCCGCTGGGCACCACCGAAGACCTGCTGCCTTTGAACATCGCGCTCGGCATCGGAACGCCCAATTCCGGCGGCCCGCTCGCGACTGCCGGTGGGCTGGTCTTCATCGGCGCCGCGATGGACCGCTACCTGCGCGCGTTCGATTCCGCCAGTGGCGCCGAGCTCTGGCGCGGCCGACTGCCGGCCGCGGGCATGGCCACGCCGATGACCTACGTCTGGCAGGGCCGGCAGTACGTCGTCATCGCGGCCGGCGGGCATGGCGAAGCGGGTGCGGAGACAGGCGATTCGATCGTCGCGTTCGCGCTGCCGGCGTCGGGCGAGCCGGCGCGCGGTTGGTGGGATCGCCACTTCGAGCAGCCGGGCGCGCGGGCGACCCTCAAGATCGCGGCGTTGCTGCTCGGCGCGCTTGGGCTGCTGGTGGTAGCGGCGCGCTGGCGTCGCGCAAGGCGCCTCCGTGTGCGCAAAGCGAAGATGGTTGCGCGTTCGAGATCGTGAGACTGCGCCAGCGCCGCTTGGGGCTTTGGTGCAGGGCGAAGTGGCCTGCGGAAAATCGTCCGAAACCGTATCGCTACCTGTGGCGCGGCACGACCGGAGGCTCGGCGAATGCCGGAGCGCGCGGCACCCGACGCTATTTCGTCAGCCGTACCGATGCCGCGATGGATTCGCAAACCGGGTTGTATTCCGCCGCTGACGTGATCGGGTACGCGCATTGAAGCGAGTAGTAACGGCCCGCCGTTCTGGTGGCGATCACGCGCGCTTTTTGAAACCAGGTGTTGTTGAAAACATGGCGACGTTCGAATCCCATGTCAGCGGCCAGCGTGCCGATCAGCGTGGTGTTGGCAACGCCGATGAAGCGCGACGTCCGGGTGGGCGCGAAGGCCGCCTTGAACTCTTCCACGAACGCATCGAGGTTCGCACCGGTCAAGTCAGGCTGCTTGTCGTTGTCGTCCGTGATGACGAATCGAAAGTTGATGTCGCCGCGCTCCATGGACGAATTCGACACGCTGTCGCGGCCTCCGGTGCCGTCGGCGAACAAGGTCGAATAGACGAAGTTCGCGGGGTACTCATAGGTCTACCCACCGGCCGGATCGACGAAGGTTGAGGTCTCGGCTGACGATGCCGGATGCGAGCAGAACGCGATCAGCAATGCAAGGATCGACTGCTTGACGAACGATGGGTCAACACGTTGGCGCGTGATTTTCATGGTTCGCCTTAATGCAGCATCTGCGCCGGCGCCTCGGCCAGCCGTGCTTCGTCGATCGTTCCGGGGCTTGCGTGGTGCACGGCCATGCGCCAGCCTTGCGCGGTCTTGAGGTAGACGTTGGTCGCGATCACGTAGCCGTGGCGCAGGCCTTCGGGCGTCTTCAGCTCGATCCGCTCGATCACGTTGTGCATCGAACTGGCAAGCGACTCCACCTTGCGCACCGACAGCGGCGTGGCGTTGATCGCGCTGTTGGCGAACAGCGCCTCGAAGCTCGCGCGGATCGCGCCGATGCCCACCAGCCGACCGCCGCCGGGGTGGATGCAGACGATGTCGTCCTCGTCGGCCCAGCAGGCCACGAGGCGTTCCAGGTCGCCTTTGGCCAGTGCCTCATAGAAGGCGGCTTCGACCTCGTCGGCGGTGCCGCCAAGGGTGGCGGCTTGAAGCTTTTCCTTGCGCATGGATTGGGTTGGCGTTAGGGCGGGGCCATTGGGAGCAATCGGCTATGGTACCTTTGCGTCCGAATTGCTAACCCCCTTGAGGAACAACATGAAACGCTGGCTCTTGATCCTGATGATGACGCTCTCGCTTGGCGCGTTGAGCGGCTGCGGCTACAACGATTTTCAAAAGCTGGACGAGCAGACCAAATCCGCCTGGAGCGAAGTGCTGAACCAGTATCAGCGCCGCGCCGATCTCGTGCCCAACATCGTCGCCACCGTGAA
Organism: Burkholderiales bacterium; assembly: GCA_039931475.1. Lineage (GTDB taxonomy): Bacteria > Pseudomonadota > Gammaproteobacteria > Burkholderiales > Burkholderiaceae_C > JBBPYC01. The sequence goes on from JBDTRV010000101.1 coordinate 6,248, forward strand.
GGGCGAAGCGAACTTCGAGCAGGAGACGTTGACGAAAGTGATCGAGGCGCGCGCCAAGGCCACCAGCATCCAGGCCACGCCCGAACTCATCAACGATCCGCAGGCGTTCCAGAAATTCCAGGCCGCCCAGGGCGAGCTGACCGGCGCACTCTCGCGCCTGATGGTGGTGGCCGAGCAGTACCCGCAACTGAAAGCGAACCAGGCGTTTCAGGACTTGCGGGTGACGTTGGAAGGCACCGAGAATCGCATCACCGTCGCGCGCAATCGCTACATCAAGACGGTGCAGGAGTACAACGTGCTCTCGCGCAGCTTCCCGACCAACCTGACGGCGATGCTGTTCAGCTACAAGCCGAAGGAAACCTTCACCGTGCAGAACGAAGCTGAAATCGCAAAGCCGCCTTCGGTGGACTTCAACAAGAAGTAATCGGCTTGCCCGCCGACGTCACCGAGTTCACTGAGGTCACTGAGGTCACCGGCTCACCCGCCGATTGAACCGCCGATTCCGCAGCGATTTTTGGAGCCAAAATTGCCTTCACCGCTCGTCCACTGGTCGTTTTTTGCTATGTTTTCAATAGCGAATCGGCTGCGCGCGGCGATCGCGAACCTGGTTTGCGTCGCGCTGCTGGCGATCGCCGCCCCGGCGCTCGCGCAAGACGTGCAGCCGGTGCCGGCGCTCACCTCCCGCGTGATCGACCAGACCGGCACGCTCGATGCCGCTTCCAAGCAGGCGATCGAGACCAAGCTCGCCGCGCTCGAGCAGGAAAAGGGCTCGCAAGTGGTGCTGCTGATGGTGCCGACCACCGCGCCCGAAGACATTTCGAGCTACGCGAACCGGGTCGGCAACGCCTGGAAGATCGGCCGCAAGAACGTGGGCGACGGCGTGCTGTTCATCGTCGCCAAGAACGACCGGCGCACCCGCATCGAAGTGGCCAAAACGCTGGAAGGCGCGATCCCCGATCTGGCCGCGACCCGCATCATCGAACAGGCGGTGACGCCTCGCTTCAAGCAGGGCGACTTCGTGGGGGGCGTGTCGGCCGGCATCGACCGGATCGTCGGCCTGATCAAGGGTGAGGAACTGCCGCCGGTGGCAAAGCGTGATTCGCGCGGACCGAGCCCGGGCGGATTCCAGTGGTTCGACATTGCGGTGTTCCTCTTCTTCGCGGTGCCGATCGGCGGCGCCATCGCGCGCCGCATTTTCGGCCGCAAGCTCGGCTCGCTCGTGACCGGCGGGGGCGTCGGCGTCCTGGCATGGTTTTTCACCGCAAGCCTCGTGGTCGGCGTGCTCGCGGCGCTGGCGGCAGCGGTATTCGCGCTGGCATCCGGCTTTGCCTCGGCGCTGCCGACCTCGAGCGGCCGCGGGGGGCGCGGCGGATTTCCGGGCGGCATGGGCGGCGGGGGTTG
>JBDTRV010000102.1:0-7633 GCA_039931475.1 Burkholderiales bacterium
CGGTCATGCACCGCGCGGCGCCGGATGTAATGCCGGTCCTCGGCCAGATTGGCCAGGTGGCTGAAGTAGGTGAAGGCGCGGATCACGCTCACGGTCTGGTCGCCCGAGAGGCCCGCCAGCAGCTTCCTGAGCGCCGAATCCGCCGCCTCGTCGGCCTCGTGCCGATACGCCACCGACAGCGTTCGCACTTGTTCCACCAGTTCATAGGCGGCCACGCCTTCCTGTTCGCGGATCACGTCGCCCAAAAGCCGGCCGAGCAGCCGGATGTCCTCGACCAGCGGGCGCTCGTTTTCGCGTGCGCGGCGCGAGGGCGATGGCGCGCCGGTTGGCGACACGGCGGGACTTGATTTAGCGGGCATGACGGTTCCTGCGACGGGCGGACAAGCAAAATGCAAGCAAAGACCATGCTAGCAGCCGCGCCAAATCGAATGCAATCCACGGGGCGTCAGCTTGACCGCGGTTGAGCAGCTGCGAGCTTGGGCCAGCAAGCTCAGGCGTGACGCGGTTACGCTCTGGTTCGCGGCGCGGCATCCGGGCACGCCCTGGTTGGCCAAGCTGCTGGGTGCCATCGTGGTCGCCTATGCGCTCAGTCCGATCGACCTGATCCCCGACTTCATCCCGGTGCTCGGCCTGCTGGACGATCTGATCCTGCTGCCCGGCCTGATCTGGTTGGCGCTGCGAATGCTGCCGGCGCCAGTGCTGGCCGAATGCCGGGCCCGGTCGGACCAATGGATCGCCGCCAAACGCACGAAGCCCGCGAGCCGGATCGGCGCGGCCTTCGTCATCGCGATCTGGATCGCGGCGGCCCTTGCGCTTTGGCTTTGGCTCGCCCGCCCTGGCGCATCTTCATAATCCACCCATGAAGCTGATCATCGCCACCCGTGAAAGCCGCCTTGCCATGTGGCAGGCAGAACATGTTCGCGCGCGCCTTGAAGCGCTCGGGCATGAAGTCGAACTGCTCGGCATGACCACGATGGGCGACCAGATCCTCGACCGCACGCTGTCGAAGGTCGGCGGCAAGGGCCTGTTCATCAAGGAACTCGAAGTTGCGCTTGAACAAGGGCGGGCCGACATCGCGGTGCATTCGCTGAAAGACGTGCCGATGGAGTTGGCCGACACCTTTCAGCTTGCCTGCGTGATGGAGCGCGAGGACGCGACCGATGCGTTCGTCTCGAACGACCACGCCACGCTTGATGATTTGCCCGAAGGCGCGGTGGTCGGCACCTCCAGCCTGCGCCGCACGGTGCTGCTGCGCGAATTGCGGCCAGACCTGCGCATCGAGCCACTGCGCGGCAACCTGGACACCCGGCTTGCCAAGCTCGATTCCGGCCAGTTCGCGGCCATCGTGCTGGCCTCTGCTGGCCTGTCGCGGCTCGGCCTCGAAGCGCGCATTCGCACCCGCTTTGATCCCGCGCAAATGCTGCCGGCGGCCGGGCAGGGCGCACTCGGCATCGAAGTGCGGGCCGACCGCCCCGATCTCGTCGCCGCGCTGCTGCCGTTGGTGCACGAGCCCAGCTGGCTTGCCACCGCGGCCGAGCGCGCGGTCAGCCGTGCCATGGGCGGGAGCTGCTCGATGCCGCTGGCAGCGCACGCGCATTTCTTCGATGCCAGGAGCGCCGGGTTGGCGCTGAACCTGGATGCGGCCTGGGGCGACCCGGCGTTGCCGGCCTCGCCGCCGCCGCTGATTCGCGCTTCTGCCGCGCAGGCGGTGGTCGATCTGGCCAGCGCCGCGGCCTTGGGCGAGCGCGTGGCGGCCGAGCTGCGTGCCAACGGCGCGCGCTGATTCGACCGCTGCCGTGACGGCAATCGCGGCAGCAACCGCGCGACGCCTGATCGTCACGCGCCCGGCGGACGAGGCGACGCAGTGGGTCGCGAAACTTGCGGCGCGCGGGTTCGACGCAGCCGCGCTACCGTTGATCGAAATCGCACCCGCGTTGGATCTGCAAGCGCTTCGAGCGGCGCAGGTCAGGCTCGATCGTTACCACGCCGTTTTCTTCGTCAGCGGCAACGCAGTGAGCCATTTTTTTGAACAAAAAGCGGCTTCATCGCTCGTTGTTACGTCATTTATAGCTACAAAAACGAGAGCGTGGGCGCCCGGCCCGGGTACCGCCGGCGCATTGATGGCCGCGGGCGTTCCCGAAGAGCGCGTCGACTCACCCGCGGCGCACGCGGCGCAATTCGATTCCGAAGCGCTGTGGAGCGTTGTCCAGCAACAGATCGCGCCCGGCGGCAGGGTGCTGATCGTGCGCGGCAGCGACGACGGCGCCACACCCGCCGGCCGCGATTGGCTCGCGCGGCAGCTCGACGGCGCCGGCATACAGGTCGATCAGGTAGCCGCCTACCGGCGTTCTGCCCCGGCCTGGACCGATGCCGAGCGTGCGCTGGCCCGATCGGCCTTGACGAGCACCAATGCGATCTGGCTGTTCAGCAGCTCGCAGGCGATCGCGAACCTGCAAGCCTTGTTGCCGCGGACAATCTGCGGCGATGCCGGCGCGATCGCGACCCATCCACGCATCGCGCGATCGGCACGGGCCGCCGGCTTCGGTGTTGTTTACGAGTCACGCCCCAGCCTCGACGCGGTGTGTGCGTCGATAAAATCGTTTGGATGACCGCCTCGCTGCAGCTATCGTCCGGATCATCCCCCTCCCAAACCGGTTTTCAAGCTCCGGCCGCGCAGCGGGAAGTCGGCGCGGCGCTGGTGCGCTGGCTCGCGCTGCTGCTCGCCTTGCTGGCTTTGGCCGTTGGCATCGCGCTGTGGCAGCGCATCGGCAACATGCAAGAGCAACTGGCTCGCCAGAGCGCTGAATCGCTTGCCCGCTCGGTCGAGGCGCGGACTCTTGCGCGCGATGCGCGGGACTTGGTGCGAGACTCCGCCGGCAAGCTCGCGCTGCTCGAAGCTCGGGTCAGCGAGGTGTCGCTGCAGCGCTCCCAGATCGAAGAGCTGATGCGCAACATGTCCCGTTCGCGGGACGACACGCTGGTGGTCGACCTCGAATCGACCTTGCGCTTCGCCCAACAACAAGCGCAACTGACGGGCAGCGCCGGCCCGCTGGTAGCGGCGCTGAAAAGCTCCGCGCAACGCATCGAGCGTGCCGCGCAGCCGCGCTTGTCCGACGTGCAGCGCGCGATCGCGCTCGATCTCGAAAAGATCAACGCGGCCCGGCTGGTGGACACCGCCGGCCTGGCCGCGAAGCTCGACGACCTGTCGCGCATGGTTAGCGACTTGCCGGTGGCCAACGCGGTCGGCCCAGCTGCTGGCGATCGGCGCCAGACCGCGCCCGGGCCCGGGGCCAGCGCCGAGGCGCCGACCTGGTGGGGCCGCGCGTTGGAAGCCGTTGCCGACGAGACCTACAAGCTGGTGCGCGTGTCCCGCATCGAGCAGCCCGAAGCAGCGCTTCTGTCTCCCGAGCAGAGTTTTTTCCTGCGCGAGAACCTGAAACTCACATTGCAGAGCGTGCGCCTTGCGCTTTTGGCGCGGCACATGGAATCGGCCCGCGCCGACCTGGCCGCCGCCACCGCCAGCTTGAATAAATACTTCGACCCGGCCGCTCGCAAGACCCAGATCGCGGCCGGATTGCTGCAGCAGGTCCGCGCGCAGGCTCAGGCGGTCGAGTTCCCGCGCATCGACGAGACGCTCGCGGCGCTGTCCACCGCCGCGCGCTGATCCATAAGCCAAGGCCAAATCGATGCGGTTCGCGCTTTGGCTCATCGGACTGTTCGGCGTGGCGGCCACTGTCGCACTTTTCGCGGGCAGCAACCCGGGCACGGTCACCGTGTTCTGGCCGCCGTATCGCGTCGACCTGTCACTGAACCTGGTGCTGGTGCTGCTGTTTTTCGCGTTCCTGCTGGTGCATCTGGCGCTGCGCGCCCTGGCGGCGCTGTTCGCGCTGCCGATTGCGGCCGAACGCTGGCGTTTGCAGCAACAGGAGCGGGCCGCCCACGAGGCATTTCTCGAAGCGGTGACGCACCTGATGTCCGGCCGCTTCGTGCGCGCGCGCGAAGCGGCCCGGGCGGTGGTTGCCGCCGCGGCGGCGCCGGATGTCGATGACGAGCCACCGGGCAAACAACCGGCGAGCGGCCTGCGCGCGGGGCTGTCGCACCTGTTGCTGGCAGAAAGCGCCCATGCCCTGCAGGATCGGGCCACCCGAGACGCGCAGTTGCCGCTGGCGCTGGCGGCCGACGCCGGGGCCGCGCCGCGGCAGGCTTTGCGCGAGGCCGTCATGCTGCGTTCGGCGCGCTGGGCGCTGGACGATGGCGATGCCGACCTCGCGTTGAAACGCATGGCCGCGCTGCCCCCCGGCGCCGCACGGCGCACTCAGGGCCTGCGGCTGCGGCTTGCAGCGCTGCGTCGGGCCGGTCGCGCGCAGCCCGCGCTGGAGGCTGCGCGGCTGTTGCAGCGGCATGGCGCGTTGCCGCCGGCCGCCGGGTCAGACGCGGTGCTGGGCCTCGCGTTGGAGGCGATTGCCGTGGCGCGCGATCCGGCCCAACTTCAGGCCGTGTTCGGCCAGTTTCGGCCCACCGAGCGCGCGTTGCCCGAGGTGGCGATCGCGGCCGCCGTGCGGCTGCGATCGCTCAAGGGCGATCCGCGGACGGTTCGGCAATGGCTGTTGCCGGCTTGGGAACAGATGGTGGCGCTCAGAAGCAGCGGCTGGCCTTTGCCCGAGCGACTGCGGCTCGCGCAGGCGTTGGCGCCAGGCATTCAAGCCATTCAGGGCATCGAGGCAACGGGTTTCGCCAGCGCTTGGCAAGACCGGATCGAAGCGGCCCATCAGCGCGACCCGCGCGATCCCGCACTCCAGTATCTGGCTGGGCTGGTCTGCCTCGAGCGGGGTCTTTGGGACAAGGCCGAGCCACTGCTGCGCGAAGCGGCGCAGGCCACGAACCATCCGGCTTTTCAGCGCAGCGTGTGGCTCGCACTTGCTCAGGGCTTCGAGCAGCGCGGTGAACCGGAGCCAGCGACCACCGCGTACAAGCGGGCCGCCACCGTCGGGGCCTGAAAGCGCGCCGCCATCCGGCTCTTCCTTCCGGCAGCAAAAAATCGGCGGGCACGGCGGCGGCATCCGGTGGCGCCGCCTTCAGCTCGCGCCGCCGCCAACCCTGACCCGACGCTGCTCCCCGACGAACGGGGAGCGCCGGCCTCAGGTCGTCGCCTGGGGACCGCTCGCGTCGCTGTCGAACGGTAGTTTCAAGTCGCTCAGATCCTTGCGCGTTTCGACCAGCACCAGCGGGCCTTCGGCCGATGCGACCACTGGCGGTCGCTCGCGCGGCAGGTGGATCGGCTTTGGCTCGGCAGCGATCGCCGTCCGCACCGCGTTGATCCGATCGGCGTCCGAATTGACCCACTGCAGCCCGGCCTGTTCGGCCACGCGCGCCAGATCGTCGACCGGCAGATCGAACGCCCGCGCGGCGGGCAGTTCCGCGGTTTGGGCCGAGGCATCGCGTGCTATCGAAGTTGAAGCAGCCGGCCCTTTATTGACGGGCGGCGAAGGCTCATTTTGCTCCGAAATCGGCGCGGTTGCAGCGGGATTTCGGGAGGCTGGCGGTCGCACCGACGCGGGCTCGCTCGCCGCGCGCTCGGCAACCGGCGCGTCATCGGCCGCACGCTCGGTGCTGACGGCCGTTGCGTCCTGATCCGAGGGCGCCGGGCGTTCGCTGCGAGCTGCGCGTTCGCGCCGATCCGGGCCCGGGCGGCCTTGCGCGCGGCGATTCCGGAGCGCTGCGTCGCTTTCGTCGCCATCGTCGCCAGTGCCGAGCAGCATCGGGCCGTCGGCAGGATCGGAAACGGCCGCGATGATGCCGGCAGTGGTCAGCGGTATTGGCGGCACGGCCGGCTTGTTGGCCTCAGGGCTACCGGCCGATGTTGCGCCGCGCCCGGGATGGGTCGTCGGCGTTTGGTCGGACTCGCCGCCAACGCTCGGAGTTGCCTCCGCATTGGCATTGGCCTCGGCGTCGGCCAACGGACGTTCGCCGCGTCCGCGCCCGCGCCCGCCGCGCTCACGGCGTGGGCTAGCGGACCCTTCGCGGCTCTCGCGACCTTCGCTGTTGCCGGAGCGGGCACTGCGCTCGCCGCCGCGCGGGCCGCGCTCGGAACGTCCTGCTTCCGACGGTTCGCCCTCGGTGGTTGTTGGCGCGGCAGCGTCGCTGGCCTGCGAGTTGTCTTGCGCGTCGGCCGACGCCGGCCGCTCGGCGCGGCTCTTGCGATCGCGCCGCTCGGCGGAAACCGAACGGCCATCGGCCTCACGGGTCTCCTGCGAAGGCTCGTCGTCGGCGCCGCGCTTCGGCGCATCGGCGGCGTTGTCATTGCCCTGGCCGCCGCGGCCTTGCGCGCTATTGCGCCCGCCTCGGCCGGTCGGCTCGGCGCCGTCCCGACTGCCTCGCCCTTGCTGCTGCGCTGCATCCGCGCCATCACGCGCTTCGCCGCGGGCCGCGCCGCCACGTCCGCCGCGGCGACCGCGCTCGCCGCGCGTTTCGCCGCCGCCGGCGCGGGTCTCGCCGCTGCCTTCACCGCGACGCGAACGGGCGCCTTCGCCACGTTGCTCGTTGCGCCTCGCTGCGGGCGCGGCGCTGGTCGAATCGGACGCGGACGCAGGTGCGCCCGGGGCCGGAGCGTCGGCGGGCGGTGCGCCAAACACGCGCTTGAGCCAGCCGACGAAGCCGCTTTCGGCCGCCATCAATGCAGCGGCCGCGGTGGCGGTCGCGCTCGCCGGAGCGGCTGCCGGTGAAGCGGCCGGCGAGGAAGTGGGTGCTTGGGCCGGCGCGCGCGAGCCACCAGCTTTGGCATGCTCCGGGCGGGCCGTCGCCGCGGGGGCCGGCGCGTCGGGCAGCACGCCCTTGATGACGGGCGTCTGGCGGTTGGTCGGCTCCTGCGAGCGGCGGGTGACCGAGGTCGGGTCTTCCGGCTCGTCGGCCAGCTTGTAGCTCTCCTGCAACTGATCGAGGCGCGGGTCGTCGTGCTTGAGGCGCTCCAGCCGGTAGTTGGGTGTTTCCAGCGTCTTGTTCGGAATCATCAGCACGTTGATGCGCTGCTTGTATTCGATCTTCGCGATCTCGGTGCGCTTTTCGTTCAGCAGGAACGAAGCCACGTCGACCGGCACCTGGCACATGACCGACGCGGTGTTGTCCTTGAGCGATTCCTCCTGGATGATGCGCAAGATCTGCAGCGCCGAGCTTTCGGTGTCGCGGATGTGGCCGGAGCCGCCGCAGCGCGGACACGGAATGGACGCGCCTTCGGACAGCGCCGGTTTGAGGCGCTGGCGGCTCATCTCCATCAGGCCGAACTTGCTGATCGAGCCGAACTGCACTCTCGCGCGGTCTTGCCGAAGCGCGTCGCGCAGGCGGTTTTCGACGTCGCGCCGGTTGCGGCTTTCGTCCATGTCGATGAAGTCGATCACGATCAGGCCACCCAGATCGCGCAGGCGCATCTGACGCGCGACTTCATCGGCCGCTTCGAGGTTGGTGCGGGTGGCGGTGTCTTCGATGTCGCCGCCGCGGATCGCCCGCGCGGAGTTCACGTCGACGGAAACCAGCGCCTCGGTGTGGTCGATCACGATCGCGCCGCCCGAGGGTAGTTGCACGGTGCGCGCGTAGGCCGATTCGATCTGGTGCTCGATCTGAAAGCGCGAGAACAGCGGTG
>JBDTRV010000103.1:0-7621 GCA_039931475.1 Burkholderiales bacterium
GCGGCATCATCGATCCCTACCACCTGCGGTTTTCGCCTGACATGAAGTGGTTCGTCACCGCGGCGAACCGGCTCAACCACGTGGATGTCTATCGATGGGACGGCAAGGATTTCGAGCTTGCTAAGCGCATTGCGACCGGTCGCACGCCGAGCCACCTCTGGATCGACGGCAAGAGCACGACGGCCTACGCCACGATGCAGGACAGCGACGAACTGGTGGCGGTCGACCTGGCGACGCAAACCATCCGCTGGCGCACGCCGACCGGCCGGATGCCGGCCGACGTGTTCGGCACGCCCGATGGCAAGCTGCTGCTGGTCGGGCTGACCGGAAGCGATGGGGTGCAGGTGTTCGACGTCTCGGGCAAGGAGCCGAAGATGGTCAAGCGCTTCAAGACCGGGGAGGGCGCCCATGCGTTTCGCGCCGCTGGCGACGGGCGCCACGTCTTCATCAGCAACCGGGTGGCGAACACGATCAGCAAGATCGACCTGCAGACGCTCGACGTCGTCGCGAGCTATTCCGTGCCCGGCGGGCCGGATTGCATGGACGTGACGGCCGACGGCAAATTGCTTCTGGTCACGTCGCGCTGGGCGAAGAAGCTCAGCGTGGTCGATTTGGAGCAGAAGAAGGTGGTGCGGCAGATCAACGTGGGCCGCTCGCCGCATGGCGTGTGGACGCTGGATCATGCGGCGCGCTGACCCTTTGCGGCGTCGAATCGCCGCGACGCCGATGAGGATGCCGATGCGCCGGCGGACCTCCGTTGCCATCGTCACTGCTATTGTTATGGTAGCTGGAAACCTATACTGGACGAGCGCAGAAGCCCAAAAAACCTGTGAAAAACCGCTGTACCTGACCTTCGACACCGGTCACATGGGCGTTGCGCCGCTGATCGCCGACGTGCTCAAGCGGCAGGACGTGAAGGTTACCTTCTTCGCCGCGAACGAACGCACCAAGGAGGGCGATGGCAGCCTTGGGGCAACCTGGGCGCCGTGGTGGAAGGCGCGCGCGGCGGAGGGCCATGCGTTCGCGTCGCACACCTTTGATCACACCTATTGGCGCGGCGATCTGCCCGGTGGCGCGTTCAAGGTCAGGCCGTCGGCCGGGCCTGAACAGGGCAAGGAGCAGGCGATGAGCGCCGCGCAGTACTGCGCCGAGATCGGTAAGGCGTCCGATCGGCTGCAGACGATGACGGGCCAGAAGCCCCTGCCGCTGTTTCGCGCGCCGGGCGGTAAGACGTCGCCGGCGCTGCTCGCGGTCGCCCGGTCCTGCGGCTATGCGCACGTCGGCTGGGCGCCGGCCGGGTTCCTCGGCGATGAACTTTCGAGCGAGCGCTTTCCCAACGATGCGCTGCTGGCCAAGGCATTGCAGGACATCCGCGCCGGCGACATTCTGGTCGCGCACCTGGGCATCTGGTCTCGCAAGGATCCATGGGCGCCGGCGGTGCTCGAGCCGTTGATCACCGGGCTCAAGGCCAAGGGCTTTTGTTTTCGCACCTTGCGTGAGCATCCCGACTACGCGGGCTGGATCGCGCAGCATCCATGAGCGCCGCGCCGGGCACACTTCCGAAGCAAGCTCGCGCCCCCGAGGGGCTGAGCGCTGCGGCTCCGTGCCTGCCTGCGCAGGCATGGACAGCGCGAAGAGGTGCTGGCTCTGACAGCACCGCGGCCTGCAAGGCCAGCGAAGTACCCGCAGCGACGAGCGTGGGGGCTACATGCCTTTGATGGAAACGCTGACCAACGCTTTTTCCGCCGCGCAGCTATGGCTGTTCGAAGCGGTGGTGCAGCCGATCGTGTTCGGCCTGGGCATGGGCAACCTGCTCGAGGATGCGTTCGACGCGACCGGCTGGCTGCTGGTCGGCTTGATCCAGATCGCGATCCTGGTTGCCGTGATCGGCCCGCTGCAGCGCTGGCGGCCGGTCGAGGCGGTGACCGATCGCAGCGCGATCCGCACCGATGTGCTCTACACCTTGATCCACCGGCTCGGCCTGTTCCGGCTCGGGCTGTTCTTCGCGCTCGATCCGTGGTTCGACCAATTGTTCGGCAACTTGCGCGCCAACGGTTGGCAGACTTTTCACCTCGATCAGCTCTGGCCAGGCGTGACCGACTTGCCGCTGGTGAGCTTTGCGATCTACCTGATCGTGTTCGACTTTCTGGGTTACTGGGTCCACCGCGGCCAGCACCATTTCAAATGGTGGTGGAGCCTGCATTCACTGCACCATTCGCAGCGCCAAATGACGATGTGGAGCGACAACCGGAACCACCTGCTCGACGACCTGCTGCGCGATTCGCTCTTGGTGGTCGCGGCGCAACTGATCGGCGTAGCGCCGGGGCAGTTCATCGCGATCGTTGCGTTCACGCAGCTTTCTGAGAGCTTTCAGCACGCGAACCTGCGGCTTTGGTTCGGTAACCTGGGCGAGCGGCTCTGGGTCAGCCCGCGCTTTCACCGGCTGCATCATGCGATCGGGATCGGGCATGAGTCGGCGGTGCGAGCACCGAGCGACGCGCCGGGCCGCCCCAAGCAAGCGAGTGCCCCCCCAGGGGGCAGCGCAGTACATGCAGTGACAAGCGTGGGGGCACCAGTGCTCGGGGGGCACAACTTCGGCGTGCTGCTGCCGTGGTGGGATTCGCTGTTCGGCACCGCGAACTACGAACTGCGCTACGACCCAACCGGCGTGCGCGATCAGGTCGAGCCCAGGCCGCACGGCATGGTGGATTACGGGCGCGGTTTCTGGCGGCAGCAGTGGTTCGGCTTGAAGCGCCTTTTCGGCCGCGGCAGTGCATACGCGCCGCCGCCTTTCTTGACTTTGGATTAATTAAATGACACTGCTGGTCGATTCGTTCTGGCGCGCCGCCGGGCAAACCTTGCAACCCAAGGTGATCGGGCTGTCGCTGTTGCCGCTGTTTCTGGTGACCGTGGCGGCGGCTTTGCTTGGCTATTTTTTCTGGACCCCGGCCGAGGAATGGATGCGCGCCGCTGTCGGCGGCTGGCCTTGGCTGAACTCGGTCTGGGGCTGGCTCGACAAGATCGGCGCCGGCGGCGTCAAGGGCTGGGTCGCACCGTTTCTGCTGCTGCTCGCGACGGTGCCGCTGGTCGTGCTCGTGGTGCTGTTGATCGTCGCAACCATGATGACACCGACCCTGGTCGCGATGGTCGGCAAACGCCAGTATCCGGCGCTGGAGCGCAAGAAGGGCGGTGGTTTCGCGGCCAGCGTATTCTGGTCGCTCAGCGCGACGGGAATAGCGCTGGTGCTGCTCGTGCTGTCGATGCCGCTGTGGCTGATTCCGCCGTTGATCCTGATCGTGCCGCCGCTGATCTGGGGCTGGCTGACCTACCGCGTGATGGCGTTCGACGCAATGGCCGAGCATGCCAGCAGCGAGGAGCGGCGGGCTATTTTTAAACGCCACCGATCGTCGCTGCTCATCATCGGCGTCTTGAGCGGCTATCTGGGCGCGGCGCCGGCGATCGTTTGGGCGTCGGGCCTGATCTTCGCGTTCGCGTTCGTGGTGCTGGTGCCGGTCGCGATCTGGATCTACACGCTGGTGTTCGCGTTCTCGTCGCTTTGGTTCGCGCACTACTGTCTCGCGGCGTTGGAGCAACTTCGTCTTTCCGAGTTGTCGCCACCGCAGCGGGGCCAGGGCAGACCATCCGATTTTCAAGGACGCATTCCAGACCATGAATCCTCCACCAGCCGCCCAGAGCAGTCTCCCCGGCTTCCCCGCTGACGATGCGGCCGAAACTCCGCCGAACTTCGGCCTGATCATCGTCGGCGACGAGATCCTCTCGGGCAAGAGAGTCGACAAGCACCTGCCCAAGGTGATCGAGCTACTCGGCGAGCGCGGCCTGCAAGTAGCCTGGGCCGAGTACGTCGGCGACTCGCGCGAACGCATCACCGCCACCCTGGCGCGCGCGTTTGCTTCCACTGACATCGTGTTTTCGACCGGCGGCATCGGTGCCACGCCGGACGATCACACACGGCAAGCCGCGGGCGCGGCGCTCGGTGTGCCGATCGAACTGCACCCGGAAGCGAAACTGCTGATCGAGCAGCGCATGCGGGACGTCGCCTCCGAGCAGGGCACCGAGTGGGATCCGAACCGCCCCGACAACGTGCATCGGCTGAACATGGGAGTGTTTCCGGTCGGCGCGCGGATCATCCCCAATCCGTACAACCGGATTCCGGGGTTCAGTCTGGACGGCCCCGGCGGCGGCGCGGTGCATTTCGTGCCGGGCTTTCCGGTGATGGCCTGGCCAATGATGCAATGGGTGCTCGACACCCATTGCGCCCATCTGTTCCAGCGCGGCGCATGGCTCGAAAAATCGGTCGTCGTCTACGGCGCGATGGAAGCGGCCCTGACGCCACTGATGGAGCGGATCGAACTGGTTTATCCGAGCGTCAAGGTGTTTAGCTTGCCGAGCGTCGATCATCCCGAGTACGGGCGCCACATCGAACTCGGCGTCAAGGGCGCGCCGGCGCTGGTCGAGCTTGCCTATCCGGAATTGATCGCCGGCTTGCGCACCTTCAACGCGAAACTCGGCACCGAAATAGTGCGCGGCTGATCGACCCGGATTGGTGCGTCTGATGAATTGCCCGAGAACGGTGCAGCATTTGCCAGTGCGAGAATGCGGCGTTTGCGCAAATCGCGGGCAAACCGGTTTGGCACAAAAACTGCATTCTTGAGAACCAACCGGATTGGATGGCGCTAAAGCGCGTGCCGAACCTCACACCCCAACTCACCAGCCCAAGGAGCCTTTCAATGACAAAAAGCGTCGCCGACGTGATGAAAATGGTCCAGGAAAACGACATCAAGTTCGTCGATTTCCGCTTTACCGACACGCGCGGAAAAGAACAGCACGTCACGGTGCCCGTTTCGCATTTCGACGAGGACAAGTTCCAGTCGGGCCATGCGTTTGACGGCTCCTCGATCGCCGGCTGGAAAGGCATCGAAGCGTCGGACATGCTGCTCATGCCCGATCCGAACACCGCCAACATCGACCCGTTCTACGAAGAGCCGACGATCTTCATGAGTTGCGACGTGCTGGAGCCGGGCGACGGCAAGGCTTATGACCGCGATCCCCGTTCGATCGCCAGACGCGCCGAGGCGTACCTGAAGGCATCGGGCATTGGCGACACCGCCTACTTCGGTCCCGAGCCTGAATTCTTCATCTTCGACAACGTGCAGTGGAAAACGGACATTCAGGGCACGATGTTCAAGATCGACGAATACGAAGGCGCCTGGAACAGCGGCAAGAAGCTGGAGCAGGGCAACAAGGGGCACCGCCCGACGACCAAGGGTGGCTATTTTCCGGTTCCTCCGGTCGATTCGATGCAGGACATGCGCGCAGAGATGTCGCTGATCCTCGAATCGCTGGGCATTCCGGTCGAAGTGTTCCACCATGAAGTGGCGGGCGCCGGCCAGAACGAAATCGGCACCAGGTTCAGCACGCTTGTCGAGCGCGCCGACTGGACGCAACTGCTCAAGTACGTGGTCTGGAACGTGGCGCACGCCTATGGCAAGACCGCGACCTTCATGCCCAAGCCGATCGTCGGCGACAACGGCTCCGGCATGCACGTGCACCAGTCGATCTGGAAGGGCGGCAAGAACCTGTTCGCGGGCGAAGGCTACGCCGGCCTTTCCGACACCGCGCTGTTTTACGTGGGCGGCATCATCAAGCACGCGCGCGCGCTCAATGCGATCTGCAACCCGGGCATCAACAGCTACCGGCGCCTGGTACCGCACTTCGAGGCGCCGGTCAAGCTGGCTTACTCGGCCAAGAATCGCTCAGCCTCGATCCGCATTCCGTACGTGGCGAACCCCAAGGGCCGCCGCATCGAGGCGCGCTTCCCCGATCCGCTGGCCAATCCGTACCTGTGCTTCTCGGCGCTGTTGATGGCCGGCCTCGACGGTATCGAAAACAAGATTCACCCGGGCGAAGCCGCAACGAAGGACCTGTACCACTTGCCGCCCGAGGAAGATGCGCTGATCCCCACCGTGTGCCACAGCCTCGATCAGGCGCTCGACCATCTCGACCGGGAGCGTGCATTCCTGACCAAGGGCGGCGTGTTCACCGACCCGATGATCGACGCTTACATCGAGCTCAAGATGGGCGAGGTCACGCGAAGCCGCATGTCGACGCATCCGATCGAGTTCGAGATGTACTACTCGTTGTAGCTCAGAGTGCTCGGCGCTTAGCAATCGCGCGCTGGAATGGAAAAGGACGGCATGCAGCGTCCTTTTTTCATGGTGTGCCGGGCGCGGGGGTGGTCCGCGCGACCCGCTCCGCCCGCGCCACCCGCCGCGCCGGGATGCGGGATACTTGGCGGGAATCGATGTCCACCGAAATTTTCGCAATCGCCATGAAAACCCATCACACGCTGTTTCTTGCGCTCGTGCTTGCCAGCATCACCGCCCCCGGCATCGCCCAGTCGAAGATCTACCGCTGCGGCAACGAATACACGAACAGCCCACCGGCCGGCCAGCACAAGAACTGCACCGTGGT
Organism: Burkholderiales bacterium; assembly: GCA_039931475.1. Classification (GTDB taxonomy): domain Bacteria; phylum Pseudomonadota; class Gammaproteobacteria; order Burkholderiales; family Burkholderiaceae_C; genus JBBPYC01. The sequence goes on from JBDTRV010000103.1 coordinate 6,493, forward strand.
CGAAGGTGGCAACGTCACGGTGATCGAAGGGACGCGGCCTCAAGCGGCGCCTTCTGGCGGCGGGGCACAGCCCAGGGTCGTCACGGCGCCGCCGGGAGCGCCAAAGGTTGATTCCACCGAACAGCGCGCCCGCGACGCGGACGCCCGAGGCATCCTGGAAGCCGAGCTGCGCAAGGCGGAAGCGCGCCGGGCTGAGTTGCTCAAGGAGTACAACGAGGGCACTCCCGAGCGCATCGCGGGCGAAGTCGGTAACGACCTGCGCTATCAGAACCGCGTGGCGGAACTCAAAGCCAGCATCGAGCGGATCGAAAGCGACCTTGCCGGCATCAGGCGCGAGTTGGGCCGGGTGGCGTCGCGCTAGCCATGCTCTCTTGAACCTTGAAGCGCTTGTGACGCAAGCGACCGCTTCGGCGAACCAGCGCTTTCAGGCCTTCGATCTGCTGGCCACCTTGGTGGCGGTGGTCGACGGCAGCGGCGCGGTGCTGTTCGCGAACGCGGCGCTCGAAGACGCGCTTGGCAATTCGCGCCGCAGCATCGAGGGAAGCTGCTTTTGCGAGTCGTTTGCCGATGCTCACGAACTGCGCAATGCCATCGACGGCGCTACCGGCAACAGGTTCGCCACCTTGCGCTATGACGCCCTGCTCACGCGGGCGAACCAGGAGGCGCTGCCGGTGCACGTGATCGTGGCGCAAACTGAAGCGCCGGGCGAGGTAATCGTCGAATTGCTGCCGCAAGAGCAGCATTCGCGCAAGGACCGGGAAGACCGGCTGATCGAGCAAGCGCGCGCCACCAAGGAGCTGGTCCGCAACCTCGCGCACGAGATCAAAAACCCGCTGGGTGGCATCCGCGGCGCCGCGCAGTTGCTCGAGATGGAGATCGCGGGCGCCGAGCTGACCGAATACACCCGGGTCATCATCCACGAGGCCGACCGGCTGCAGACGCTGGTCGACCGGCTGCTCGCGCCGCATCGCAAGCCGCACGTGGTGGGCGACGTGAACATCCACGAAGTGTGCGAGCGGGTGCGCTCGCTGGTGCTGGTCGAACACCCGCGCGGCCTGAAAGTGGTGCGCGACTACGACGTTTCGATCCCCGAATTCCGGGGCGATCGCGAGCAGTTGATCCAGGCGGT
>JBDTRV010000104.1:0-7593 GCA_039931475.1 Burkholderiales bacterium
GCATGGCCGGCGCGACCGGCGGGTTTCTGGTCTGGAACTATCCGCGCGGGCTGATTTTCGCGGGCGACGGCGGCGCCTACCTCTGGGGCGTGGTGATCGCGATGGCCTGCATCACGCTGGTTCAGCGCCATGCGGAGGTGTCGCCCTGGTTTCCGGTGCTGCTTTTGATCTATCCGGTGTGGGAGACGCTGTTCTCAATCTACCGCAAGGCATCACGCGGCGTCTCGCCGGGCGTGGCCGACGCGCTGCATTTCCATCAATTGATTTTTCGCCGGCTGGTGCGGCGGGTGCTCGACGAAGACGAGGCCCGCATGTTGTTGATGCGAAACAACCGCACCTCGCCCTACCTCTGGGGCTTCACCTTGCTGACCGTCGCGCCGGCCGTGCTGTTCTGGCGCAACACCACAGTGCTGATGTTGTTCACGATGCTGTTCGTCGTGACCTACACCTGGATCTACATTTCGATCATCCGCTTTCGGGTCCCGCGCTGGCTCGGCGTGCGGCTGCGCGGACTGCCCGGCACCCGCGTCGAGCGCAGCGATGCCCGCCATGGCGCGAACGAAGTCGATGCGCCCCCAGCCGACGCGCCTGAAAGCAGCGCACCTGCTGACAAAAAGCCTGGCGGGCACTGAAACGACCTGCGGCACAATCGTTTTTCCATTCTCCGCGCCGTACCGCCCGCCGCTTCGGCGCCGCCATCTTCTCGAGCCCGCACCATGAGTGACCTGCCCAACATCACGCCTTCCGACAAAGCCGAAATCCTCGCGCAGGCGCTGCCCTACATTCGAAAGTTCCATGGCAAGACCATGGTCATCAAGTACGGCGGCAACGCGATGACCGACCCGGCCTTGCAAGCCGATTTCGCCGAAGACGTGGTGCTCTTGAAACTCGTCGGCATCAATCCGGTGGTGGTGCACGGCGGCGGACCGCAGATCGAAGCGGCACTGAAGCGCCTGGGCAAGACGGGAGAGTTCATCCAGGGCATGCGGGTGACCGATGCCGAGACAATGGAAGTGGTCGAATGGGTGCTGGCCGGCGAGGTGCAGCAGGACATCGTCGGCCTGATAAACCAGGCCGGTGGCAAGGCGGTGGGCCTCACGGGCCGCGACGGCGGGCTGATCCGCGCGAAGAAGCTCAAGCTGGTCGACGCCAAGGACCCGACCAAGGAGCATGACGTCGGCCAGGTCGGCGACATCGAGCGGATCGACCCGAGCGTGGTCAAGGCGCTGCAGGACGACGCGTTCATCCCGGTGATCAGCCCGATCGGCTTCGGCGAGGAAAACGAGAGCTACAACATCAACGCCGACGTGGTGGCCGGCAAGCTGGCCATCATCCTGCGCGCGGAAAAGCTCGTTCTGCTCACCAACACCCGCGGCGTGCTCGACAAGGACGGCAACTTGCTGGCTGACCTCACGGCCCGCCGCATCGACGAATTGTTCGCCGACGGCACGATCTCGGGCGGCATGCTGCCGAAGATCGCCGGCGCGCTCGATGCGGCCAAGAGCGGCGTCAATGCGGTCCACATCATCGACGGCCGAGTGCCGCATGCGATGCTGCTCGAGATCCTGACCGACCAGGCGTTCGGCACGATGATCCGCTCGCACTGAGAGCGGGCCGCCTTTGCGTCGTGCTGCGCTCGCCGCGTGACTCGGGCGGACGGTTGCGCCGCTGCGCTGCCGAGGGCGCCGGTACAGAGGCGGTCGGCCAGCGATTCTGGCTCTTCGGAAATTGAAACGTTGGTGCGCCCCTCAGCGCGCTGGCAGTGCGTGCTCGGCACCCGGCGGCACCGCATCTTTTGCATCCGGCAGGGCGTCCAGGAACGGATCGGCGGGCACCAATGCGGGTGTGGCGACGCTCGGCGACAGTTGTGGGCTGCGGGTGCGATCCGCGAGCCAGTAGATGATCGACACGCCGGCACCCGCGGCGAGCAGCAAAGTCAACAGCCAGCCGGCGAAATTTCGGCGCCGCGCCACGCGCTCCTGGCGCAGCGCCCGTTGCAACGCACTTTGGTTGTGATGCTTGCCGACCGGGCGCAGCACGTCGTGCGGTTCTGCGTGCTCAGGCGTTGGTTGATGGGTGCGGGCCATGGAAGGTGCCTTGCTTGCGAGGTAGGTCATGCGTGATCGTGGTGCGGTGCTGCGGGTCTTTCGACCTCAGAGCCTAGCGTAAACCCGGATATCAAGCTGCAACCAATGTCGTGGCCGAGACGGATTCAAGGTTGCTATTGATAGCATAGCTAAAAACCGATGCTGCACGTGCGCGAACGGCGAAAATCAATCACAATTTCGCGTTGACCTGCCGAAATGAGCCACGGTGCGTTTGAGCGGCGTCCGCTACCGGCGTCTTCTGCCCGCGCTTTCTGCCCGCATCTCTACCCGCGCCGTCGCCTGTGGGCTTGATCAGTGCCCCTTGCCCGGTCGCGCGCTTGCGCTCACCTTGGCGCGATCCGGGCGCGGACAGTTATTGCGGCGCCGGCGCGCCCACCTTGGCCGCAGCCTGCGCGATCTCGGCCCAGGTTGCGTCATCCACCTCGATGCCGGTGCGCGCGCGCTCGGCCCGCGCTTCACGTTCGGGTTCGCCGGCGATGCGCACTTTGTCGAACCCTTCGCCGGTTGGCCCGCTCCTGAGCCAGTCGATGAACGCCGCCGATTCCTGCGCGAAGCTGTCTTGCGTGCCGAGCTTGGCCGGGTCGATCAGTACGGTCAGCATGCCGTTGAAGACCGCGCGCTTGTTGTCGGCGGCGCGGTGCCAGGTGTTGCCGCCGGACAAGGCACCGCCGAGCAGTTCGCAGGCGACGGCCATGCCGAAACCCTTGTGCTCGCCAAAGGTCATCAGTGCGCCGAACAACCCGTTCGATTGCGGCACCACGACGACGCCGGGATCGACCGTTGGCGCGCCGTGCTCGTCGATCAAGGTGCCGGGCGCCACTCTCTGGCCCTTGTTGTGCGCGACCCGCATCTTGCCCTGCGCCACGCGGCTGGTGGCGAAGTCGAGGATGAACGGATCGTGCCCGGCGATTGGAATGCCGATGCAGCACGGGTTGGTGCCGAATCGCCCGTCGCCGCCGCCCCAGGGCGCGACCACCGGCCGCGACAGCACGTTCACGAAATGCAGCGCCACCAGCCCGCGCTCCACTGCCATCTCGGCGAAGTGGCCGATGCGCCCGAGGTGGTGCGCGTTCGACAAGGTCATGATGCAGCTGCCGTGCTCCTTGGCACGCTCGATCGCCAGATCCATCGCTTCCACGCCCACCACCTGGCCGAAGCCGCGGTCGCCATCGAGCGCTAGCAAGGTGCCGGTGTCGAGCCGAGTGTGCACGGCCGCGACCGGGTTCAGCGCGCCTTCGCCGATCGCGTCGATGTAGCGCGGCAACATGCCGATGCCGTGCGAGTCGTGGCCGGAGAGGTTCGCCATCACGAGGTTGTCCGCGACCTGTCGCGCTTCGTCGGGCAAGGCGCCGGCGGATTTAAGAATCGAGGTCGCTATGGCGCTCAGTTGATCGGCGGGCATGAGTTTGGACATGGCGAAAAGTCTCCTGGACGTCGTTCGTTATCAATTCAGTTGGTCGCTCGAGCGCGCTACATCGTGGCCCCAAGCTGCCACGGCACGAACTCGTTTTGGCCGTAGCCATGGCGCTCGCTCTTGCTGGGCTCGCCAGATGCCGTTGCCAGCACGAGCTCGAAGATACGCTGGCCCATCTCCTGAATGCTCGCGGTGCCGTCGACGATCTCGCCGCAGTTGATGTCCATGTCCTCTTCCTGCCGCTTCCACAACGCGGTGTTGGTCGCGAGTTTGAGCGAAGGGGAGGGCGCGCAGCCGTAGGCCGAACCTCGGCCGGTGGTAAAGCAGATGATGTTCGCGCCGCCCGCGACCTGGCCGGTGGCGCTGACTGGGTCGTAGCCGGGGGTGTCCATGAACACGAAGCCGCGGCTTTCCACGGGTTCCGCGTATTCGTAGACCGCTTGCAGGTTGGTCGTTCCGCCCTTGGCGACGGCGCCGAGCGACTTTTCGAGGATCGTCGTCAATCCGCCGGCCTTGTTGCCAGGGGAAGGGTTGTTGTTCATCTCGCCGTTGTTGATGCGCGTGTAGTCCTCCCACCAACTGATGCGTTCCAAGAGTTTTTCGGCGATCTCGGGCCTGACCGCACGGCGTGTGAGCAGGTGCTCGGCGCCGTAGACCTCGGGCGTTTCAGAGAGGATCGCACACCCGCCGTGCGCTACCAGAATGTCGACCGCCGCGCCCAGCGCCGGGTTCGCGCTGATGCCCGAATAGCCGTCCGAGCCGCCGCATTGCAGGCCGATCGTGATGTGCGATGCGCTGCAGGGTTCGCGCTGGGCCTGGTTCGCCATCGGCAGCAGGTCCTTCACCAGCCCGATGCCTTTCTCGACCGTTTTGCGAGTGCCGCCGGTGTCCTGGATGTTGAACACTCTGAGTGTCTCGCCTTCGCGCAAGCTGCTGTGGGCGAGCCAGGCGTTGATCTGGTTCGCCTCGCAACCCAGGCCCACCACCAGCACGCCGGCAAAGTTGGGGTGGGTCGCATAGCCTGCCAGCACGCGTTGCAGCACCTGCATGCCCAGGCCCTCGGTGTCCATGCCGCAGCCGGTGCCATGCGTGAGCGCGACCACGCCGTCGACATTCGGAAAGTCCGCGAGGGCATCGGGGTTGGTCTGGCGCGAGAAATGGTCGGCAATTGCGCGCGCGGCGGTGGCCGAACAGTTCACGGTAGAGAGGATGCCGATGTAGTTGCGCGTCGCGACCCGGCCGTCGGCGCGCTTGAAGCCCATGAAGGTCGCTGCGCGTTTTGCGGGATCGGGCTTCACGTCGGCGCCGAAGGCGTGGTCGCGGTCGAAGCTGCCTTTGTTCGCGCCCATGTCGATGTTGTGGGTGTGCACGTGCTCGCCGGCGCCAATGGGTTTGGTCGCGAAACCGATGATCTGGTTGTAGCGGCGCACCGGCTCGCCGGCTGCAATGCTGCGCGCTGCAATCTTGTGGCCGGGCGGGATCAGGCCCTTGATCATGACGCCATCGGCAGTTGCGCCGCTGACGAGTTGCGAGCGAGCGATGAGTACGTCGTCGGCCGGATGCAGCCGGATGGTGGGGGTCATGCTGTGGGGTCCAAAAAAGCTGATTTGTCGAATCGAACTGCCATTCTCGCGCGTGCCACGGTCGTTTTAAGCTATACAAGTAATAGCAACCGTTGGCGCGGTCGCAGGCGCTGGCGCAACCGAACGATAATCCGGTTGAAAGCAGTTGACAACCCGACAGTGATGCGCTGATGCCTTGCGGCAGGCGCGACAACAACGATCGGAGACAAGCCATGAGACTCGAAGGCAAAACCGCGCTGGTTACCGCGGCCGGCCAAGGCATCGGGCGCGCCACTGCGCTCGCGTTGGCCAGCGAGGGCGCGCAGGTGCTCGCGACCGACGTGAACCCGAAGCTGCTCGCCGGCTACGAAGGCGTGCCGAACATCACATCGGCCGTGCTCGACGTGCTCGACAAGGCCGCCATCGCCGAGTTGATCGGGGCCATGCCCAAGCTCGACGTGCTGTTCAATTGCGCGGGTGTCGTGCACGGCGGCACCGCGCTACAGGCGACCGACGACGAGCTGGCCTTCGCTTTTTCGCTCAACGTGCGCGCGCAACTCTGGACCATTCAGGCCGCGCTGCCGAAGTTGCAGGCGGCGGGTGGCGGCAGCATCATCAACATGGCCAGTGTGTGCAGCAGCATCAAGGGGTTGCCCAACCGCTGCGTCTACGGCACCACCAAGGCGGCGGTGATCGGCTTGACCAAAAGCATCGCAGCCGATTTCGTCGGCGACCGCATCCGCTGCAACGCGATCTGCCCTGGCACCGTGGACACGCCATCGCTGGCCGAGCGCATCAACGCCAATCCGGACCCGGCCGAAGCGCGCAAGCAGTTCGTCGCGCGGCAGCCGCTCGGGCGGATCGCGCAAGCACACGAGATCGCGCCGCTAGTGGTGTTTCTCGCAAGCGACGAGGCCGCGTTCGTGACCGGGCAGGCGTACTCGATCGACGGCGGGATGACGATCTGATTCGGACTCGGATGAACGTGCACTTTGTCGCCGCGGCTTGCCGTACCTGAATTACTGTCTGCGCCGCGGCTTCGTGTTCACGCTCGATCCGAGCCCGAATGTGTGAAGCCATGGTTTAGTACAACGCTGAAAGGAAGAAAAATGAAACTCGTTCGCTATGGCAATCCAGGAAAAGAAAAGCCAGGACTCATTGACGAAGGCGGCACCTTGCGCGACCTCTCAAAAGTGGTGAAGGACATCGACCCGGATCAACTCGGCGCTGCGGCACTTGCCAAATTGGCCAAGCTGAAGACCGACAAGCTGCCGGCCGTCAGGGGCAAGCCGCGCATGGGTTGCCCGGTCGCCGGCGTGGGTAAGTTCATCGCGATCGGTTTGAACTATGCGGACCATGCGGCGGAGTCGGGCCTGCCGATCCCACCCGAGCCGGTCGTGTTCACGAAGGCGATCAGTTGCATCCAGGGGCCGGATGATCCGGTGATGTTGCCCAAGGGCTCGAAGAAGAGCGACTGGGAGGTCGAACTCGGCGTTGTCATCGGTACCCGCGCGCGCTACGTGTCCGCGAAGGATGCGCTGAATTTCGTTGCCGGCTACTGCACCATCAACGACGTGAGCGAGCGCGAATTTCAGATCGAGCGCGGCGGCACCTGGGACAAGGGCAAGGGCTGCGACACGTTCGGGCCGATCGGCCCGTGGCTGGTCACGAAAGACGAAGTGCCCAATCCGCAGCGGCTCGACATGTGGCTGGACCTGAACGGCAAGCGCATGCAGACCGGCAACACCAAGACGATGATCTTCAACATCGCGAAGATCGTTAGCTACCTGAGCCAGTTCATGACCCTGTTGCCCGGCGACGTGATCACCACCGGCACGCCGCCCGGCGTGGGCCTGGGCATGAAGCCGCCGCTGTACCTGAAGAAGGGCGACGTGATGACATTGGGCATCGAGGGATTGGGCGAGCAGCGGCAGGAAGTGGTCGCGTTCAAGCTCTGACCGAATCGCTTTCGACTGGAGGGGTGGCTGCGTGAAAACTGCCGGCTTCGCGGCTGCAGGTCGAAAAAACCCCGCTTGCGCATTGAACCAATGTAGGCATAATAGAACGATCGTTCGTTTTATTTTTGCCTGACTTGTCCCCCTCTCTTTCGATCCCTGACGCATCCGTTCGTCCCGAACGAAGTTCCGGCAAAGGCCGCCAGACCAAAGCAGCGATTGTCGACGCGGCGCTGGCATTGGCGCAGCGCGTCGGCCTCGAAGGCCTCTCGATCGGCGCGTTGGCCGACGCGATGCGGATGAGCAAGTCGGGTGTCTTCGCGCACTTCGGCTCGCGCGAGGATTTGCAGATTGCGGTGCTTGCCGCTTACTTCGAGCGCTTCGAGCGTGAGGTGTTCCGGCCAATGCTGTCCGAGCCACGCGGTCTGCCGCGGTTGACTCGGTTGTTCGATCTATGGATGGAACAGGTCGCGACCGAGATCGACTCGGGCTGCATCTTCATCAGCGGCGCGGTCGAGTTCGACGACCGGCCCGGTCCGGTGCGCGACGCGCTG
>JBDTRV010000105.1:0-7581 GCA_039931475.1 Burkholderiales bacterium
CCCTCTGAACCTTTGCCGGCCGCCGATCCCCGCCTTGTCCGCCGCGCTACCTCCCCCAGATTTTCTCGGCAAGATCGCCGCCAGAGCGGGTGCGGCGGCGCGTGCCGCCCGACTGCCACGCCCGCTGGTATTCACCAATGGTGTGTTCGACCTGATGCATCGAGGCCACGCGACGTGCCTGGCGCAGGCGCGAGCGCTCGGCGCCAGTCTGGTCGTCGCGATCAATACCGATGCGTCGGCGCGCAGGTTGAACAAAGGCGAGGACCGGCCGATCAACCCCGAGCAGGACCGCGGCGCGATGCTGGCGGCGCTCGAATCGGTCGATCTCGTCTGCGCGTTCGATGAAGACACGCCGCTCGAGTTGATCACCGAACTGCGGCCCGACCTGCTGGTCAAGGGCGGCGACTACGACATGAGCCGGCTGGCCGAAACGGCGGTGGTGGTGCAATACGGCGGGAGAGCGCTCTCGATTCCGCTGGTCGACGGCTATTCGACCACCGAACTCGTGCGCCGGATTCGGGGCTGAAATGAAATCCACCCCCAGGTTTCTCTCACTTGCGTATCGGCATTCGCCCTTGAATGTCAGCCCCCGGTCGCCGACTCCGGCGCCCACCCCCCTCGCAAGGGGGAGCAACTGTCTTCGAAAGCGGCAGGGCGACAGTTGCTCCCCCTTGCGAGGGGCGGCGCCTACGGCCTGGCTGAGCCAGAGCCAAGACCCCTGCTTGAATGGCTCGCCTCGGTTTCATACTGCGCGGGTGGCGCGTATGTCATGGAAAACGGATTCTCTTCCTCCATCTCGCCTTAATCCTTGAGCAATCCGGACATCCAGATCGTCACCCCGACCTCGTCGGCGGAGTTCGAGTCCATGCGCGGGTTGTTCAGCGAATATGCCGATTCGCTGGGCATCGACCTCGCGTTTCAGGGCTTCGAGGCGGAACTGGCCGACTTGCCCGGCGACTACGCCGACCCGCGCGGCTGCCTGCTGGTAGCGCAGGTCGACGGCGAGGTGGCCGGCTGCTGCGCGCTGCGCCCGCTCGACGATGCCGACTACCCCGGCGCCAGCGAAATGAAACGCCTGTACGTGCGCAAAGCCTTTCGCGGCTTCGGCCTGGGCCGCCAGTTGGCGGAGGCCGCGCTCGACTTCGCGCGCCGCTGCGGCTACACCTGCGTGCTGCTCGACACGCTGGACGACATGGAGTCGGCGCGCGTGCTCTACGGCGACCTCGGCTTCGAGGAAATCCCGCCCTACTATTACAACCCGATCGCGGGCGCCCATTACCTGAAGGCGGACTTGTAGCGCGAGCCGCCGGCCGGCTGAAACGCCATGCCCAGCTCACCATCGCACCGCCAAGCCAAGCCTGCACGCCGGACGCGACGTTTTTCGCTTGACAGACCGCGCCATTTTGCTACTCTTTGCCACATAAATGTGTTCAGAGGCACCGCCATGGCAACCGACTTTGCATCCGTCAAGTTATCCAGCAGCCTGGTCGACGAGGCGCGCCAGTCAGCACGGTCGCTGCGCCGCTCCATTGCCAGTCAGATCGAATATTGGGCCACGCTCGGCCGTGTAGTCGAGCACTCGGGCCTCACGGCGCAAGAGGCGCAGACCGCCATCGCTGCTTACGAGAAAGCGGCACGCACCGAGCAGCGCGAGCACACCGTCGCCAACCTGAGCGATCGCATTCGCGGCGCGAGCGCGGATGGCACGTTCGCCCAACGGGTTCGCGATGTCGTCATGGAAAACAGAGGCAAAGGCGCGCGGGCCTGAAAATCAGCCCGCGTGGTGCAGCCGTCCTGCTAGCGCGACCGCCGGCACGACCCGCCAGAACGCTGCGCCATCGCGGCCAGCTGGTTCGGCCGCAACGACCTCGATAACCCCAAACGTGCCGGCCTTGCCCGTCTTCCACTTGTTCGCAGGCCCCAATGGCGCCGGCAAGTCGACGCTTTATCGGGCGCTGGTGGACGGCGGCCTGATCGACGCCAGCCTCGAATTCGTGAACGCCGACCTGCACGAGCGCGCCGCGCTTTCGCACATTGCCGATCCCGGTCAGCGCTCCGAAGCCGCGCGCGCATGGGCCGATGCGCGCCGCAGCGCCTTGCTAACAGCCGGCTGCTCGTTCGCCAGCGAAACCGTGTTCTCGCACGAATCCAAGCTCGAGCTGATCCATGAAGCGCAAGCCGCCGGCTTCATCGTCGCGCTTTATGTCGTCGCGCTCGACGATCCGGAGCGCTTGGTCGAACGCGTCGCGCAGCGGGTCGAGGAAGGCGGCCATCCGGTGCCGCCGGAGCGGATTCTGGCGCGCTATCCGCGCAGCCTGGCGCTATTGCAGAGTGCGGTCAGCCATGCCGACATTGCGTTTCTGTTCGACGCCGAGGAGGTCGAGGACGGCGGCCCCAGGCTGGTGGCGGAAATCAGGACCGGCCGCCCCGAGCCGCTCGTGAATCCGCTGCCGCGCTGGGTGCGCAGCATGTTGATCGGCCGGCCGACGACCGCGCTGCTCGCGCCGAAGCCGGCCACCAGGCGACGTCCGAAGCCAAAAAGTTGAACAAAATCGGCCTTCACCGCTCGTCCATGCTTGATTTTCAGCTATTAAACTAGTAGCAAACACGGCGTTCAAGCCGATCCGCAGCTTCTTGATCGCTTCTTGATCGCTCCTCGGTCCTTGGTCGCTCCGTGGTCGCGCCTCAATCCCGCATCAGCGCCTCGATCTCATCCGCATCCACCGGCACGCCGCGCGAAATCAGCTCGCAGCCATCGAACTTCGGGTCGCCAGTCACCACCGCATCGTCCTCGATCCGGATGCCGATGTGGTGAAACCGCTCGGGCACGCCGTCTGCCGGCCGCACGTAGATGCCCGGCTCCACCGTCAGCACCATCCCGGCTTTCAAGATGCGGCTGGGCCGGTTCTTGATGATCTCGCCCGACAGCGGATCCTTGCGCTCGCTCACCTCGCCGACCTGCGACGGCTCCACGTAGCTGCCGCAGTCGTGCACGTCCATGCCAAGCCAGTGCCCGGTGCGGTGCATGTAGAACGGGAAATAGGCGCGCTTTTCGATCACGTCGAAAACGTTGCCGACCTTGTTCTTGTCGAGCAACCCGACGTCGAGCATTCCTTGCGCGAGCACCTTCACGGCCGCGTCGTGCGGGTCGTTGAAGCGCGCGCCGGGCTTGATCGAATCCACAGCCGCGGCCTGCGATGCGGCCACGATGTCATACAGCGCGCGCTGCGGCCCGGTGAATTTGCCGTCGGCCGGAAAAGTGCGCGTGATGTCGCTTGCGTAACCACGCAGCTCGCAGCCCGCGTCAATCAGCACCAGCTCGCCTTTTTCAAGCCGCGTGTCGCCGGCGCGGTAGTGCAGCACGCAGGCGTTGGCGCCGGCCGCGACGATTGACGGGTAGGCCGGATATTCCGAGCCTTCGATCCGAAAGGCGTGCAGCAATTCGGCGTCGAGGTGGTACTCGCGCGGGCCGGCGCCTTCGCGCAGCATCCGGGCCGAAAGGCGCATTGCGCGGACGTGCGCCTTCGCACTGATGCGGCCGGCCTCGCGCATCGTGGCCAGTTCTTGCGCGTCCTTCACCAGCCGCATTTCGTCGAGCGGCCCGCACAGATCGCGTTGCGATTCGGGGCAGAGCGCGCCGAACCGCACCCGCGCGCGCACCGATGCAAGCCAGCCGTCGATGCGAGTTTCCAGGCCCGGATGAATCGCGAATGGGAACCAGACCGAGTCGCGGTTTTCGAGCAGCTTGGGGCACTTCGCATCGAGCTCGGCGATCGGGTGCGCGGCGTCGACCCCAAGCGCTTCCGGCGCCGCCTGCGGCCCGAGCCGGTAGCCGTCCCAGATCTCGCGCTCCGCGTCCTTCGGCGCGCAAAACAGGGTGCTTTTGCCGTCGCCGGTGAGCACCAGGCAGGCATTCGGTTCGGTGAAGCCAGTTAGGTAGTAGAAATAGCTGTCGTGCCGGAATTGAAAGTCGCTGTCGCGGTTGCGCGGGCGCTCCGGCGCGGTCGGGATGATCGCGATACCGTCGGCTCCGATTTGCTTGGCAAGGCGCGCGCGGCGCTCGGGATAAGGTGTGTCTTGGGTCATGGTCATGGTCATGAGGTTGATCGCTCAAGTTCGTGCAGTCGCTCTGGCGTGCCGACGTCGGCCCAGGCGCCTTCGAACAGTTCCGCGCTGACTTCGCCGCGCTCGATCGCCCGGCGGAGCAGCGGCGCCAGCGCGACTTTCTCGCCGTGCAGGTTGCCAAACGGCAGCGGGTCGAAAAATTCGGCGCGATACAGCGCCGTGGTCGAAAAGGTGAAGCTCGGCTCGCCAGCAAGAGGCTGGTTCTGCGCCAAACCCTCGGACGAGAGGCCGAAGTCGCCTTCGGGGTTGTGCGCCGGGTTCGTCACCAGCCAGAGGTGCGCGAGCCGCCCGCTTGCAGAGAAGCGATCGAGTGCGGCTTGCGAAAACACGAAGTCCGGCGCGTACACGTCGCCCGCGGTAACCCAAAACAGGTCGCCCAGCAGCGGCAGCGCACGCGCGATGCCGCCGGCCGTTTCCAGCGCGCCGCCAAAGTCGCGACCTTCATGTGAGTAGCGAATGCGAAGCGGCGGCTCGATGCCCGTCGGGGTTTCGCCGAAGTGCTCGCTGATCTGGTCGCCAAGCCATGCGGTGTTGATCACGACCCGCGTGAAGCCGCCGCGCGCCAGGGCTTCGAGCGTCCACTGCAGCAACGGCTTGCCACGCAACAGCAACAGCGGCTTGGGGCAAGCATCGGTCAGCGGCCTCATTCGGTTGCCGCGGCCGGCGGCCAGCACCATTGCTACCACTGGTGCGATCACCGGCGCGACCAACGGCGACACAACGAACGAACTCATGTCCCGATGCTGCCACGCACCAGCGAATGGCGCTCGTCTTGGGTCGGCTTGAACAGGGCGAGCAGCAGGTCCATCAACCGGTGCGCGCTGGCCGAGTGGTCGGCCAGAAAGTTGCAGACGTAGACGTCAAGCGTCACCGCGTCCAGTTCCGGCCAGGTATGAACGCACAGATGCGATTCGGCCAGCAGCACCGTGGCCGTCACCCCTGCCTCACCGCGCCCCGCCGCCTCGAACGTGTGGTGCACTTCGGCCACCGCCGACAGGCCCGAGCACTCGGCCGCCGCAATGCAATACGCGGCGAGCGCGGAAGAGTCGACCAGCCAGAGCCGGTCGCAGCGGCAACCGCGAAGATCGGCGGTGAGGTGCAGGCCCTGCATGGCCGCAGACTGTAGTGCATCGGCGGGCACGGCCGATGCGGCCGCGGCTCCGGCGGACCGCCCGTTAAAATCGGCGGTTGACCCTGCCCCATTTCGGGGTATGTTCGTCTTCCCTCATTTTTCGCCTTCCAGATGTCAAATTCCAAAATGATGGCGAACGCGATCCGCGCGCTCGCGATGGACGCAGTTCAAAAGGCCGGCTCCGGCCACCCCGGCGCGCCGATGGGCATGGCAGACATGGCGGTGGCGCTGTGGCGCGACCATCTGCGGCACAACCCGGCCAATCCGCACTGGCTGGACCGGGACCGCTTCGTGCTTTCGAACGGGCACGCGTCGATGATCCAGTACGCGGTGCTCCACCTCACCGGCTACGACCTGCCGATGAAGGAGATCGAGAACCTGCGCGAATGGCACAGCAAGACGCCGGGGCACCCCGAGATCGACGTCACCCCTGGTGTGGAAACCACCACCGGCCCGCTGGGTCAGGGCTTTGCCAACGCGGTCGGCTTTGCGTTGAGCGAAAAGCTACTCGCCGCCGAGTTCAACCGCAAAGGCCACGCCATCGTCGACCACCACACCTACGTCTTCATGGGCGACGGCTGCATGATGGAAGGCATCAGTCATGAAGCGGCGGGCCTGGCCGGCGCATGGAAGCTGGGCAAGCTGATCGCGCTGTACGACGACAACGGCATTTCGATCGACGGCCAAGTCAAGGACTGGTTCGTCGACGACACCCCGATGCGCTTCAAGGCGCATCGGTGGAACGTGATCGGGCCGATCGACGGCAACGATGCAGCGAAAGTGTCAAGCGCCATCGCCGAAGCAAAAAAAGAGACCGAACGGCCGAGCCTGATCGTGTGCCGGACCACCATCGGCAAGGGCGCGCCGCACAAGGCCGGCACCGCCGAGGCGCACGGCGAGGCGCTGGGGCCGGATGAAATCGCGGCCACCCGAAAGGCGCTCGGCTGGCCCTACGCGCCGTTCGAGATTCCGCCCGAGGTCTATCACGACTGGGACGCGAAGGCCGCCGGCGCCGAGCGCGAGGCCGACTGGAACGCGCGATTTGCCGCCTACGCCGACTCGCATCCGGAACTGGCGCGCGAATTCAAGCGCCGCATGGCCGGCGAGCTGCCCAACAACTTCGCGCTGACCGCGCAAGCAACCATCGAGGCCGCGCACAAGAAGGCCGAAAGCGTCGCCAGCCGCAAGGCAAGCCAGCTCGCACTCGAATCGTTCACCGCGGCGCTGCCCGAACTGCTCGGCGGCAGCGCCGATCTGACCGGCTCGAACTACACCAACACCAAGAGCACGCCGAAGCTGCGTTTCGAAGCGAACGGCGCGGTGGCGCGAACCGAGCCGCAAGGGCCGGCCGCGGAGCTGGCGGATGCCGGCGGCTCAGATCAGGCGATGGCCATGTCGGATCGCGAAACGCCGGGCGTGATCGGCCGCCACATCAATTACGGCGTGCGCGAATTCGGCATGGCGGCCATCATGAACGGCATCGCCGCGCACGGCGGTTTCATCCCTTACGGCGGCACTTTCCTCACCTTCAGCGACTACAGCCGCAACGCGATCCGCATGGCCGCGCTAATGAGGCGCCGGATCATCCACGTGCTCACGCACGACTCGATCGGCCTTGGCGGCGACGGGCCGACGCACCAATCGGTTGAACATGCTGCGGCCCTGCGGCTGATCCCGAACCTGGACGTCTGGCGCCCGGGCGACACGGCCGAGACCGCAGTTGCTTGGGCCGTAGCGCTGCAAACGCCGAACCGGCCGACCGCGCTGCTGCTGTCGCGCCAGGCAATTGCCTACGCGCCGAAAAAAGATCTTTCCAACATCCACAAAGGCGCATACGTGCTCGCCGACCCACCCGGCAAGGCGAAAGCGGTGCTGATCGCGACCGGCTCCGAGGTGCCGCTCGCGCTCAAGGCGCGCGACCTGCTTGCCGAGCGCAAGATCGCGGTGCGCGTCGTGTCGATGCCGTCGACCACGGTGTTCGATCGCCAACCGGCCGCCTACAAGAAAAGCGTGCTACCGGCCGGCATTCCACGCATCGCGGTGGAGATGGGCGTGACCGACTACTGGTGGAAGTACGGCTGCGCGGCGGTGGTCGGCATCGACACGTTTGGCGAATCGGCGCCCGGCGATGTGGTGATCAAGCACTTCGGCTTCACGCCGGAGAACGTTGCCGACACGGTGCGCGCGGTGCTGGCCAAGCGCTGAGCTATTCATTTTTGATTTTTTGGAAAGAAGGCAAATCATGACGATCAAGGTTGGCATCAACGGGTTCGGGCGCATCGGGCGCATGGTGTTCCGCGCGGCGGTGCAGAACTTCAAGGACA
>JBDTRV010000106.1:0-7574 GCA_039931475.1 Burkholderiales bacterium
GTCGGTCTTGATGCCGTACTTCTTGATCGCTTCGGCGACCTTGGCGACCGGCACAGTGCCGTCCTCGGACAGTGCCTTGAGCGTCGCGACCACAATGTAGTGGCGATTGATCTCGAAGTGCTCGCGCAGTTTGGTGCGGAAGTCGCTGCGGCCGAAACCGTCGGTGCCAAGCACCTTGTAAGTGCGGCCCTTCGGCAGGAACGGACGGATCTGCTCGGCGTAGGCCTTCATGTAGTCGGTCGAAGCGACAACCGGGCCCGGGTGCTTTTCAAGTTGCTGTGCGACGAACGAGACTCTCGGCTTGGCGGTCGGATTCAGCAAGTTGTGGCGCTCGCAATCCTGGCCGTCCCGGCCCAGTTCGTTGAAGCTCGGGCAACTCCAAACGTCGGCCGCGATGCTCCAATCCTTTTCGAGCAATTCCTGCGCGGAGAAGCTCTCGCGCAGGATGGTTCCGCTCCCCAGCAGGTTGACGCGCTGCTTGCCCTTGCCACCTTCGCGCGCCAGGTACATGCCCTTCAAGATCTGCTCCTCGGTGCCGGGCTTGAGGCCGGGCATCGGGTAGTTCTCGTTGAGCAAGGTGATGTAGTAGAAAACGTTGTCCTGCTTTTCGACCATGCGCTTCAGGCCATGGTGCAGGATCACGCCGACCTCGTGCGCGAACGTCGGGTCGTACGTCACGCAGTTCGGAATCGTTCCAGCCAGGATGTGGCTGTGGCCGTCCTCGTGCTGTAGGCCTTCGCCGTTCAGCGTGGTGCGGCCGGAAGTTCCGCCAAGCATGAAGCCGCGCGCCTGCATGTCGCCCGCGGCCCAGGCCAGGTCGCCGATGCGCTGGAAGCCGAACATCGAGTAGTAGACGTAGAACGGCATCATGATGCGGTTGTTCGTGCTGTACGACGTCGCCGCCGCGATCCAGCTCGCCATGCCGCCGGCCTCATTGATGCCTTCCTGCAGGATCTGGCCGTCTTTTTGCTCCTTGTAGTACATGACCTGCTCACGGTCCACTGGCGTGTATAGCTGGCCGGCCGGGTTGTAGATGCCGATCTGGCGGAACAGGCCTTCCATGCCGAAGGTGCGCGACTCGTCGACCATGATCGGCACCACTCGCGGGCCGAATTCCTTGTCGCGCAAGAGCTGCGTCAAAAAGCGCACGAACGCTTGCGTGGTCGAGATTTCGCGGCCTTCGGCGGTCGGCTCGAGCACGGCCTTGAAGGTGTCGAGCGGCGGGATCGTGAATTTCTCATCCGCGCTGGTGCGCCGCTCCGGCAGAAAGCCACCGAGGGCCTTGCGCCGCTCCTGCAGGTAGCGCATCTCGGGCGTGTCGTCGGCCGGTTTGTAGAACGGAATTTCGGCGAGCTTGCTGTCGGGAATCGGAATGTTGAAGCGGTCGCGGAAGGTCTTGATGCCCTCGTCGCTGAGCTTCTTGGTCGAGTGCACAGTGTTCTTGCCCTCGCCGAACTGGCCCATGCCGAAGCCCTTGACGGTCTTAACCAGCAGCACGGTTGGCTGGCCTTTGTGGTGATGCGCGGCGTGCATCGCGGCATAGACTTTTTGCGGATCGTGGCCGCCGCGGCGCAGCGCCCAGATTTCGTCGTCGCTCATGTGCGCGACCATCTCCAAAGTGCGCGGGTCGCGGCCGAAGAAATTCTTGCGGACGTAGGCGCCGTCGTTTGCCTTGAACGACTGGTAGTCGCCATCCAGCGTGTCCATCATGAGCTTGCGCAGCGCGCCGTCCTTGTCCTTGGCCAGGAGCGGGTCCCAGTCGCTGCTCCACAGCAGCTTGAGCACGTTCCAGCCCGAGCCGCGGAATTCGCCTTCGAGCTCCTGGACGATCTTGCCATTGCCACGCACCGGGCCGTCAAGGCGCTGCAGGTTGCAGTTGATCACAAACACCAGGTTATCGAGCTTTTCGCGTGACGCAAGGCCGATCGCGCCGAGCGATTCCGGCTCGTCCATCTCGCCGTCGCCGCAGAACACCCAGACCTTGCGGTTCTCGGTGTTCGCGATGCCGCGCGCATGAAGGTACTTGAGGAAGCGCGCCTGGTAGATCGCCATCAGCGGCCCCAGGCCCATCGAGACGGTTGGGAACTGCCAAAAATGGGGCATCAGCTTCGGGTGCGGATAGCTCGACAGACCCTTGCCATCGACTTCCTGGCGGAAATTGAGCAAGTTTTCTTCGGTGAGCCGGCCTTCCAGGAACGCTCGTGCGTAGATGCCGGGCGACGAGTGGCCCTGGATGTAGAGCAGGTCGCCGCCGTGGTTTTCGTCGGCCGCATGCCAGAAGTGGTTGAAGCCCGCGCCCCACATCTGCGCGACCGAGCCGAACGAGCCGATGTGGCCGCCGAGGTCGCCGCCATCATCGACCGGCTGACGGTTCGCCTTGACCACCATCGCCATCGCATTCCAGCGCATGTAGGAGCGCAGGCGCTCTTCCATCTCGAGGTTGCCGGGAGACTTTGCTTCCTGCTCCGGCTCTAGCGTGTTGACGTAGCCGGTGTTGGCGGAGAACGGCTTGTCGATGCTCTGCTGTCGCGCGGCTTCGAGCAACTGGTCGAGCAAGAAGTGCGCGCGCTCCTTGCCCTGGCTGGAAATGACGGCCGACAGTGCGTCGGTCCATTCGCGGGTTTCCCCGATATCGGAATCAGCAACCGGAGTGCTGGGCGGATTGGCAGGCGTTGACGACATCCGTATCTCCTCGTTATTTCGTTGAATATTTGACTGTAGCGGACCTGATCATAGCTTTGCATTCCAAATTTTCACAATAAGGTTTGACTTTTCACAATGCAAAACTCAAGTAATGCGTTCTTTGGTTTCTTCGGGCCAGGTTTTCGCACCTGCTTTCAACCGCCGCAACCGTCAGCGCCAGAAAGCACTCAGCGCCATAAACTACCGACAACCGATGCCTCCTCCCGCCACTCCCGCTGCCCCCACTGCCTCGACCGCTTCTTCCGCCGGCAGCGCGCCGTGGTGGCGGCATTGGTGGCAGCGCCAGTCGCCCGGACTGCAAGACCGCCTTGCGATGCTCGCGCCGCTCGCATCGGTGCTTCTTTTTCTGGCGGCGGTGGCAAGCGCTTTCTGGTACTTGCGCGTTGAGGAAAGCGATCGCGAACGCGAAACGGTACGGCGCGACGTCGAATACGCGCAGCAGCAGGTGCGACTGCGCTTGTTGGAGCGACAGGAGCAATTGATGCTGCTGGCGCGCGATATCGTGACCAAGACCATCGGCCCTGGCCGCTTCAATGGCCGGGCCGAAACCATGGTGCTTGAATATCCCGAGCTGCAGGCCATCAGCTGGATCGACGCTCAGCGCCGGATTGTCGGCAGCGAATCCGCGCCCAGCCTGCCAACCTCGCACCGCCGGTTGATCGGCGATTCGCTCCGCAAGGGCGATACCGAAAGCAGCTACACCTTGGCGCGCGATTTGAAGCAGCCCGTGTTCTCGCAGCCCGCCGCTGGCAGTGGCGATGCACCGGCGACGCTGCAGTTGCACATTCCATTGTTCAACGCGACCCACTTCGCCGGCGTGCTACTGGCCGAGATCTCGCTCGACGGGTTGATGCGTTACGCCGTGCCGGCCGAGATCAGCGCGCGCTATGCGGTTTCGTTACTCGACGGCGATGGCGGTGTGCTCGCCGGCGCGGCACTGCCACCGCGAAATACCGCGCGCTTTCCGGCGCTGGCCAGTTCCGCGAACCAGTTCGAGGTGCCGGTCTCGCCAGTTGGCAACGGGCTGGTGCTGCGCGCTCAGGCGTATCGAACCTCGCTCGGTGTGGTCGGCAGCGGTTTGTTCTGGCTGGTTTGCGCGTTGAGCATCCTCACGACCTGGATGCTGATCGTCATGTCGCGCCATACGCGCCGGAGGCTGCAGGCGCAGCAGGCGCTGGTCGCCGAAACCAACTTTCGCCGCGCGATGGAAAACTCCATGCTCACCGGCATGCGCGCGCTCGACCTATCCGGACGCATCACCTACGTCAACGCGGCGTTCTGCCAGATGACCGGCTGGACCGAGGCCGAACTGGTCGGCTGCACCGCGCCGTTTCCCTATTGGCCCGAGGCCGATCGCGAAGCTCTCGCGGCGCGGCTGGACGATGAAATCCATGGCCGCACCAGCGCTGGCGGCATGCAGGTGCGGGTCAAGCGGCGCGACGGTTCGCTGTTCGACGCGCGGCTGTACGTCTCGCCGCTGATCGACGCGCATGGGGTCCATGCCGGCTGGATGACCTCGATGACCGACATCACCGAGCCGAACCGCATTCGCGAGCAGCTTTCCGCGTCCTACGAGCGCTTCACGATCGTGCTCGAAGCGCTCGATGCGTCGGTGTCGGTCGCGCCGCTCGGCAGCACGGAATTGGTGTTCGCCAACAAGCTTTACCGGCAGTGGTTCGGCGCGCAGGCATCGGGCCATCTGCAACTGATCATGGAAGCCGGTTCGCCGCCGAAGGCGAGCAACGTCGATCAGCCGCAGGACGACGTCGATTCGATGGCCGGCCTGCCCGCAAGCACCTTGACCACGGCCGAATCCGGCAGCGCCGAGATCTTCGTGCCCGAACTTTCCAAATGGCTCGAGGTGCGATCGCGCTATCTGAACTGGGTCGACGGGCGCCTGGCGCAAATGGTGATCGCCACCGACATCACGCCCCGCCGCCTGGCCGAGGAACTGTCGGCGGCGCAGGCCGAGCGCGCGCAATCGGCCAGCCGACTGATCACGATGGGCGAGATGGTTTCGAGCGTCGCGCACGAGCTGACCCAGCCGCTCACCGCCATCAACAACTACTGCAACGGCATGGTCACGCGGGTTAGGGCCAAGCAAATCGACGAGGCGGCGCTACTCGCGGCGCTCAAGAAGACCTCACACCAGGCGCAGCGCGCGGGCCAGATCATCCAGCGCATCCGCTCGTTCGTGAAGCGCAGCGAGCCAAACCGGACCGCGTCCGACGTGGCGGCGATCGTGTACGAAGCGGTCGAATTGGTCGAAGTTGAACTGCGTCGGCGCCACGTGCGGCTGTCGCACTTCGTCGATTCGCGGCTGCCGGCGCTGTTCGTCGACCCGATCCTGATCGAGCAGGTGCTCGTGAATCTGCTGAAGAACGCGGTCGAAGCGATCGACCTCGCGGGTCGGCCGAACGCGCGGCGCACGGTGGTGCTGAGAGTGGCGGCGGTCGAGCTGCAGGGGCAGCCGATGGTCGAGTTCAGCGTGGCCGACACCGGCGGTGGCATGGCGCCGGAAGTGCTCGAGCGGCTGTACGAAGCGTTCTTCTCGACCAAGGCCGAAGGCATGGGCATCGGCCTGAATCTATGCCGCAGCATCGTCGAGTCGCACCAGGGCCGCATGAAGGCGGACAACCTCTACAATGGCGCCGAAATCGCGGGCTGCCGTTTCTCCTTCTGGATTCCGGCTTCGAGACCTCCCGGTGGCGGAATGTTGCCGGCCCCCGATCCCGCCACCCCTAGCAACGCCAAACTCATCGCATGAATTCGACCGCCATCAAAAAAGGCACCGTCTATGTGGTGGACGACGACGAAGCCGTGCGCGACTCGGTGCAGTGGCTGCTCGAAGGCAACGACTACCGGGTGCGCTGCTTCGATTCGGCCGAGTCATTTCTGAACCGCTATGACCCGCGCGAGATCGCGTGCGTGATCATCGACATCCGCATGGCCGGCATGAGCGGCCTGGAACTGCAGGACAAGCTGCTCGAGCGCCAGTCGCCGCTGCCGATCGTGTTCGTGACCGGCCACGGCGACGTGCCAATGGCGGTGGACACGATGAAAAAAGGCGCGATGGACTTCATCCAGAAGCCGTTCGACGAGCCCCAGCTCGTCAGCCTGGTGGAGCGCATGCTGGACCATGCCCGCGATGCCTTCGCTGAGCACCAGCAGGCGGCCGACCGCGACGCGCTGATGGGAAAGCTCACGACCCGCGAAGCGCAGGTGCTCGAGCGTATCGTCGCCGGCCGGCTGAACAAGCAGATCGCGGACGACCTGGGCATCAGCATCAAGACGGTGGAAGCGCATCGCGCCAACATCATGGAAAAGCTCAACGCGAACACTGTGGCCGATCTGCTCAAAACCGCGTTGGGCCAGCAGACCCCGGCCAAATCCTGAGCGCACGCTTTTTCGGCAACGACGGTTTCGCTACTGATTTAGTAGCAAACTATTCAGCATTGGCGGGCGTAGGCGGCCAAAAATCCTTGTGAAAATGCTCCCATGACCGCACAATTGATCGACGGCAGTGCGCTTGCGCGCAATATCCGCGCCGAGGTCGCCGAGCGCACCGTGGCGCTCAAGCGGCGCGGCACCACGCCCGGCTTGGCCGTAGTGCTCGTCGGCGACGATCCGGCCAGCCAGGTCTACGTGCGCCACAAGGTCAAGGACAGCGAGGAAGCGGGCCTGCATTCGGTGCTCGAACGCCTGCCTGCCGAAACTTCCGAGGCTGACCTGCTGGCGCGCGTCCGAGCGCTCAATGCGGACCCGGCAATCCACGGCATCTTGGTGCAACTGCCGCTCCCCGCGCACATAGATTCTCATCGGGTGATCGAAACCATCGATCCGGCCAAGGATGTCGACGGCTTTCACGTCGCCAACGCCGGCGCCTTGCTGGTCGGCCAGCCTGGCTTTCGGCCCTGCACGCCGTACGGCTGCATGAAGCTGATCGAGAGCATCGGCGGCTCTGAAAAGCTCGACCTGCGCGGCAAGCACGCGGTGGTGATCGGCCGCAGCAACATCGTCGGCAAACCGATGGCGCTGATGCTGCTGGAGCAGAACGCCACCGTCACCATCTGCCATAGCGGCACGCGCGATCTGGCTACCCAAACGCGGCAAGCCGACGTGATCGTGGCGGCCGTTGGGTGCCGCAACCTCGTGACGGCCGACATGGTCAAACCCGGCGCGATCGTGATCGACGTCGGCATGAACCGCGACGACGCCGGCAAGCTCTGCGGCGACGTCGACTTCGCCGCCGTGAGTCAGGTCGCCGGTCACATCACGCCAGTTCCCGGCGGCGTCGGCCCGATGACCCGCGCGATGCTGCTGGTCAACACGATCGAGGCGGCCGAACGGGCTACTCCGAGGCAAGCCTAAAATCGACAGCGATCAAGGGAAGCGTGGCAGAGTGGTCGATTGCACCGGTCTTGAAAACCGGCGGTGCCTCGCGGCATCCGTGAGTTCGAATCTCACCGCTTCCGCCATCGGTCCGAGCCAGCACCAGTGAGGCACAGTATGAACACCAGCACCGCGCACCGCCCCCACGGAAGCGAGCCGCTCGACCCGGAGCCGGGGTCGCTGCCGGTGGAGCCCGACCAAGGCCCGGTGCCACCGCTGGCGCCGCCCGAATCCGAGGGCGATCCGGTTCCCGAGCCGAAGGCTTGACGCAGCTTTTACCGACTATTGCGAAATAGCACCAGCGTTCGAGCCTGATAGGACTGCTCCTACGCTGGTGCGGCGCTTTCTCCCGCAGCGTCTCTGGGACGCGATCCGCAATGGGCGACTTTGGCCGTGTTAAGGTAATGCGGTCTCAAACCACTGAAGGAAACGCCTATGAACAACCTGTCGAAACTTTTGCTTGCCACTATCCCCGTGTT
>JBDTRV010000107.1:0-7545 GCA_039931475.1 Burkholderiales bacterium
ACGTGGATCAGGTCGCCGAGCAGCACGAGCTTCTTGCCGTTGCTCTCGACCACATACGACGTGTGGCCCGGCGTGTGGCCGTGGCTCGCAAGCGCTTTCACGCCGGCCATCAACTCGCCACTGCCATCGAAGGTTTTCAGCTTGTCGGCCGCTTGATAAGGTTTCAGCGACGCCATCGCTCCCTTGAAGAAATCCTTCATGCTCGCCGGCGCGCGATCCATGTTGGCCTCACTCAGCCAGTAGTCCGCGTCGCGCCTGTCGACACGCACCACCGCGTTCGGAAAAACCCGCTCGCCGTTCGCGACCAGCCCGCCGACGTGGTCGGCGTGCATGTGCGTGATGTAGATCTCGTCGACCTGCGCCGGCTCGTAGCCGGAGGCTTTCAGGTTCGCCACCAGCTTGCCCAAGGTTGGCCCAAAGAAGCTGCCGGCGCCAGCGTCCACCAGCACCAGCTTGCTGCCAGTGTTGATCAGGAAACCGTTGACCGATGCCTCGACCGGTGATTTCAGAAACGAGTGCTCGAGCGCCCTCGCGGTCTTTTCGGCCGGCTGCTGGAGCAGCTTGTCAGCCGGCATGGCAAAGGTGCCGTCGTTCAGCGCCGTCACCTCGAAGTCGCCAAGCATCATCCGGTAAAAACCGGGCGCTGGCGTCTTGACCATTGGCGCGGCCGCCGTTGCCGGGCCGGCCGCGACCAATCCGGCAACGGTCACCAGCGCGGCCATGCGCGCCATTTGTTTGAAGGTGGCAAGTAACATTGCGATGCTCCTTTGGTGAAGTGCTCCGCCGACGGCGGTACTTTTCGGCAACAGTTTATGGGCAGGCACGATTGCCGCTGTCCCAGTCCTGTTTCGGGATGCGCACCCCCTGCGGGGCTTGCCCCTTTGACGAATGAAAGGCAACGCGATGGCCGACCCCGACGATCTGACCGACGAGCAACTTGCCGTGCTCGAGTTCTGGCTCGCGGACGGTCTCGAACGCGGCTGGCCGAGCGCCGCCATGAGCCAGCGCTGGTTCGGCGCGGCTGCCGCGCTGGACCGCGAGATCAACCAGCGCTTCGGCGCCCTCGTGCGGCAGGCGGCGGACGGCGGTTTGACTGAATGGGAAGCTGCGCCGCTGCCCCGGCTGGCGCTCGTGATCCTGCTCGACCAGTTCATGCGCAACCTGTTTCGCGGCCAGGCCGAAGCGTTCGCGGGCGACTCGCGTTCCCAGCGGCTGGTGCTGGATGCGCTCGGTCGGGAGATGGACGCGAAACTGCCCTGGGTCGGCCGCGTGTTCCTGCTGATGCCGCTAATGCATGCGGAAGACCTCGCATTGCAGCAGCGCTGCGTGCAAGGCTTCGAGGCACTGGCCCGGGAAGTGCCTCAAGCGATTGCCAGGGAAATCGAAGGCAACCTGCGCTTTGCGAAGTCGCACCTAGAAATCATCGAGAGCTATGGGCGCTTTCCGTATCGCAACGAGGTGCTCGCGCGCGCAAGCACGGAGGCGGAACTCGAATTTCTGAAGAACGGGCCGCGCTTCGGGCAATAGCGGCATGAGCCGCCGATGCCGAAGCTGTTGAGCGGAGGAACCGGATCGTCGGTCAGCCCCGGCGCTGCGGGCGCCGGCGCCAGACGACCAGGCCGGCCAGCGCCAGACCGCAAAGCGCAAGCGTCGCAGGCTCCGGCACCGTGCTTGCCGCCTGATTCAACGTGGCGACAAGCCGGATGTCGCCTCCGACGAAGTTCTGCCACGTGCTGTTTGTCAGCAGGGAAGCGTTGGCGCCATTGTTCAAGAAATAGAAGCCACCGGTGGATGGATCCGTATCCTGCACACCGCCGAACCCCGAGAACGGCATGGCGAAACTGGCCCCCGGTTGCACCGGCAGTTCGGACACGCTCAAGAACGCGATGTAATTCGAATCGGGCCTGAGTTGCAGGTCAGGCGCGAAACTGAAAGCGCCACCGGCCGCCGTGGTGGTCATCGTTGTGCTGGCGTAGTCGATGGAGGTCGCGCCGGTGCCGTTCCAGCTTCCGATATAGCCCCTGAAATCCAGCGGGCCGCTGGCGCCCAGCGGCAGCAGAAACATCGAGAAAGCCGACAAAAGCGTATCGCTTGCGTTGGTGTGGAACACCTCTCCGTAGGTCGCGGTTTGCGGGGCGCCAAATGGCGTTACCTGCATGGGAGTCGACGCGGTGTTGTCGATGACGATGGTCGCGCTGGACGTGGCGGAGGCGAAAGTAAACACCGAAGCGACGGCGATCGAAAAGAGTTTGGCGGAGTTCATGCGTGAGCGTTTTCAGTCGAGGATTCAGGGCTTGGCGCCACCGTGCGCCCGAGGTAAAGCGAAGTTTTTGTAACAGCAGAACTTTGCGCCTGCTTGCTTGAAACCTCATTTTCATTGGGCCCCAGCGCTTTCAGGACATACGAAAACCGTTGAATGTGACAATTTGAGACAATTTGTATTCGGCTCTTCGATGTCCGCGGGTCGACCGCGAGCCCCGCGGACCCCCAGTTCCAAAGCGCCGACGAGCTCCGCCACCGCCCATAGAATCGGTTGGCCGGACGCTTTTGCCAGCACCGGGCGCGCCGACGATGCCTGTGGGCGCTGACGGCGCTAGCCAGTCCGACTTCTCGCCTCCTCGCCAAAATCCTCTCAGCCGCCGCAAAAGCGGGCCTTCTCCATGTCCACCATCCTTCAACACATCCCCGCCGGCCAGAAGGTCGGCATCGCCTTTTCCGGCGGCCTCGACACCAGCGCAGCGCTGCACTGGATGCGAGGGAAGGGCGCCGTGCCCTACGCCTACACCGCGAACCTCGGCCAGCCGGACGAGCCCGACTACGACGAGATTCCGAAGAAAGCAATGGAATACGGCGCCGAGAAGGCGCGCCTGGTCGATTGCCGCAACCAGCTCGCGGCCGAAGGCATCGCCGCCTTGCAATGCGGCGCGTTCCACATCTCGACCGCGGGCGTCACCTACTTCAACACCACGCCGCTCGGCCGCGCCGTCACGGGCACGATGCTGGTCGCGGCGATGAAGGAAGACGACGTCAACATCTGGGGCGACGGCAGCACGTACAAGGGCAACGACATCGAACGCTTTTATCGCTACGGCTTGCTCGCGAACCCTTCGCTGCAGATCTACAAGCCGTGGCTCGATCAGGCTTTCATCGACGAATTGGGCGGCCGCGCCGAAATGTCGGCCTTCATGCACAAGGCCGGCTTTGCCTACAAGATGTCCGCGGAGAAAGCGTATTCGACTGATTCGAACATGCTGGGCGCGACGCATGAAGCGAAAGACCTGGAGTTTCTGTCCAGCGGCATCCGCATCGTGAACCCGATCATGGGCGTTCCTTTCTGGAACGACGACGTCAAAGTGAAGGCCGAGGAAGTGACGGTGCGCTTCGACGAAGGCCAACCGGTCGCGCTGAACGGCCGCGAGTTTTCGGACCCGGTCGAACTGCTGCTCGAAGCGAACCGCATCGGCGGCCGCCATGGCCTGGGCATGAGCGACCAGATCGAAAACCGCATCATCGAAGCCAAGAGCCGCGGCATTTACGAAGCGCCTGGCATGGCGCTGCTGTTCGCCGCCTACGAACGGCTGGTCACCGGCATCCACAACGAGGACACGATCGAGCAGTACCGCATCAACGGCCTGCGCCTGGGGCGCCTGTTGTATCAAGGCCGCTGGTTCGACCCGCAAGCGATCATGCTGCGCGAGATGGGCCAGCGCTGGATCGCGCGAGCGATCACCGGCGAAGTGACGCTCGAGCTGCGGCGCGGAAACGACTATTCGATCCTGAATACGGAGTCGCCCAACCTCACCTACAAGCCCGAGCGCTTGACGATGGAAAAGGGCGAATCGAAGTTTTCGCCGCAGGATCGGATCGGCCAATTGACGATGCGCAACCTGGACATCGCCGACACACGCGAAAAGCTCGTGACTTATGCCAAGGCCGGCCTGCTGTCGCTCGGCGATGGAACGGTGTTGCCGCAGTTGGGGCACGACAAGGGCGATTGAGCGCTGGTCGTTCGGAGTGCGGCTGATGCCTGACACCAACACGCCTGTCTCGGCGTTCGGCTCGACTTGAGCCGCTTCGTACGCATCGACCTCGTCACCGCTGCGCGGGCGCTTGCGCCGATCGGATCGGCCGGTGGAAACGATGGTGGTGGCGCCTCGATCAATCGCCCCCGCAACCCCCGTCGCCCCCCGCAGCCCGATCCGCCATCGCCGCCCGATTCGCTGCCGCCGAAGCCGCCCGCGTCACCGGCGGCGCTGCCTTCACAGCCGTCTCCGAAGCCGGTGCCGCAATGCGCGTCGCTGCCCGCATGCCGATCGGCGGCGTTGCAATCGGGAAGGTAGCTGAAGCCGCCGGGCACGTCGAACTTCTTGTCGAGCGCGAACAACAGCAGCAGCCGAGCGGGTTTTTTCGGGTCGATGCTTTCCTTCTTGCAGGCCCAATACCAGCTACGGCGCAGCCCGTCGTTGCGGCGCGCATCTTTTCCAAGAACTTCGGCCGGACTGTGATGCAGCAGTTGGCCGAACGCGGTGTGGCACCAGATGTCGTAGGCGCGGGTGTGCAGGATGAATTCGTGCCAGGCGTTGTCGACGATTTTCGACGGCATCGCGACGAACTTGCGCCCGCTGCGCAGGTGCGCCATGAAGAACTGCCGCAGGCCGTAGAGGACCAACTCCGCGTTGCGCGCATTGAGGTTCGGATATTCGGCGCACAGCTTGCCGACGAGGAACGACGGCAACTGGGCGTCGACCAGTGGCAACGCCGCGCGCCCGCGTTGGAAAAATGAAAAGTGGGCGGGCCCGCGCGTGCCCTGTTGGCGCGGCGGCGGCATCACCGCGCGCAAGCTTTGGTGCGATGAAAAACCCCGCCCCTTTCGCCGAATGACGCCCCGCAGCCGCCCTCGCGCGCTGGTATCGGCACCCCAGCGCGCGAGCGCGGCAATGGGGCGGAGTCAGTCTTGCCGCGCATTTTTCGCGTGGGCCACTTCCATGTCTCGCGGCAGCGCCACGCCGTTCTTCACAGCGAGGATCTCGGCCATCACGCTCACCGCGATTTCGGGCGGCGTCTTGCTGCCGATGTAGATGCCGATCGGGCCGCGCAGTTTTGCAAGCGACTGTTCGGTTTGCTCGAAGTGTTCGATCATCCGCTCGCGCCGCGCATCGTTGTTGCGGCGGGAGCCGATCGCGCCGACGTAAAACGCCTCCGTTTCGAGCGCTTCGAGCAGCGCCAGATCGTCGAGCTTCGGATCGTGCGTCAGCGCGACGACGCAACTGCGCCGATCGGGCTTGAAGGCGAGCACCACGTCGTCAGGCATGTCGCTGCTCAGGCTGACGCCGGCCACCGACCAGCCGCCCCGGTATTCGGCGCGCGGGTCGCACACGGTGACCGCGAAGCCGCTGAACAACGCCATCGTCGCGAGGTATTCAGTGAGCTGACCGGCGCCGATCAGAAGCATCCGGTATTCGGGGCCGAAGGTGTTGACGAGTTGTTCGTCGGTCAGGGCCAACGCAGTCGGCTCGGTTGCTTCCACCAGCGAAGCCGCACCATCGGCCAACCGCACCGTTCGCTGCATCAGGCGGCCGGTCTCGAGCGCTTCGACCAGCCCGGCGAGGCCTTTTGCATCCGGGTCGAACTCGAGGAGCAACTCGAGCGTGCCGCCGCACGGCAGGCCGAAGCGGTGCGCTTCGTCGGCGGTGACGCCGTACTTGACGAACGCGGGCGGGCCGGAGGGGATTGCCTTGGCGACGTCGCTCTTGTTCGCGTCGGAAGGCAAGCCGCGCACGGGATCGACGGTCGGGTCGTCGACCGAAGCGGCGCCCGCTGTGACGTCATGACCTGCGGAGCGACCGGCATTCTGGCCGGCGTCATCGCCCGTGTCGATGCCGGCGCCAAGGTCCACTTCATTGTCGGCGTCATGGCCTGCTTCCCCTCCAGGATCAGCGCCCACCTGCGGGCCGGCCGCATAGGCGCGCGTGAAGCGGTAGATCAAATCGTCCTCGATACAGCCGCCCGAGACCGAGCCGACCACCGAGCCATCGTCGGCCAGCGCCATGATCGAGCCGACCGGCCGTGGCGAAGAGCCCCAGGTGCGCACCACGGTCGCGAGCAGCGCGCGGCGGCCGGCGAGCCGCCAGTCGCGCAGACTGCGCAGGACCATGACGTCGAGGTTTTCCATCTGGCTTTTCGCTTCGCCGCTGCCCCAGTTGGCCCGCCTTCAGGCGCCTCGTGCGAACCAGATCGCGGCCGCGATCGCGAACGCAATCACGGCCCAGAGCCAGACTGGAAATCCGCCCCCGGTTTTGGAAGAATTTGAGCCGCTACCGCCCGTCGGTTGGACCTTTCCAGCTACATTTTTCGCAGCATCCGGCCCTATGTGCGACCCTGCCGCGACGGTGGCCACGACCGCCACGTCGGGATAGCGGCGCTCCATTTCGTGGTGGAACCGCTTGAAGAAATCGTCGGCCATCGACTTGGCCGCGCCGTCGATCAACCGCTGGCCGAGCTGCGCGATCTTGCCGCCCACCTGCGCGTTGACGGTGTAGGCCAGCAGGCAGCCTTGGGCGGGATCGTCGGCCGGCGTCAGATTCACCTTGGCCGTGCCCTTGCCGTGCCCCGCCGCGCCGCCCTGCCCGTCGAAGCCGATCGTGTAGCTCTGTGGCGCCACGATGTCGGAAAGCGCGATCTTGCCGTTGAATTTCGCCGACACCGGGCCGATCTTCACCGCCATCGACACCGCGTACTGGTCGTCCCCGGTCTTCTCGATCTTGTCGCAGCCGGGGATGCAGACTTTGAGCACCTCGGGATCGTTCAGCGCTTCCCACGCTTGCTGTTGCGTGACGTTTAAGGTTCGGCTGCCCTGCATATCCATGGTGTTCGTCCTTTGCTCGTTCTTCGTCAATGTTCGATCAGTTTGGCAAGACTTGCCGCCAGTTGCTCGAGCCGGCTCAAATCATGCACCGCGAGCATGGCGTCGACATGCGCCTGCAGCACCGCCGCGCCGCGCGCGATCGGGGCGTAGCCGTCGAAACGCAGCAGCGGATTGAGCCAAAGTATGCGCCGGCTGGCGCGCGCGAGCCACTCCAGTTCCGCCTCGAGTTGCGCGGGGTCGCCGGTATCCAGCCCATCGGTGATCAGCAGCACCAGGGTGCGCCGGCCAACCAGGCGCCGCGCATGGCCTGCCCGCAGTGTCGCGAGCGATTCGCCCAGCCGCGTGCCGCCGCCAAAGTCGTCGATCAGCGCGCTGGCGGCGGCCAGCATCGCATCGCTGTCGGCCAACTTGAACGCGGGCGTCAGATCGGTCAGGTGGGTGCCGAACGCGAACACGTCGCGGCGGCGGTTGCCGCGCGTCGCCGCATGAAGGAAGGCGAGCAACAGGCGCGCATAGCGCTCCATCGAGCCGGAGACGTCGACAAGCACCAGCAGCGGCAGCGGCTTTTCACGCCGCTCGCGCCGGGGCAGTCGCATGACCTCGCCGCCAGTGCGCGCGGCCAGCCTGAGCGCGCGCGGCCAATGCGGGCGTGCGCCGCGCTCGGACGCGCGGGTGCGGCG
>JBDTRV010000108.1:0-7527 GCA_039931475.1 Burkholderiales bacterium
GGTTGCGAATCGGATTGTTCGTGGCGGGCGCCTTGGGCAGCCCGGCCAGCATCGCGGCCTCGGCCACCGTCACGTCCTTCAACGGTTTCCCGAAATATGTCTCGGCGGCGCTGGCAAAGCCGAACGCGCGATTGCCGAGATAGATTTGATTCATGTAAATCTCGAGGATTTGGTCCTTGGTCAGCAAATGCTCAAGTTTGAAGGTCAGAAGCACCTCGTAGATCTTGCGTGTGATCGTTTTTTCGGACGAGAGATACACGTTGCGCGCGACCTGCATCGTGATGGTGGATGCCCCCTGGCTCTTGATCCGGCCCAGGTTGGCCAGCGCGGCGCGCACCATTCCCTTGTAGTCGACACCGCTGTGCGAATAAAAGCGCGCATCCTCGATCGCAAGCACCGCGTCGATCATCACCTGCGGGATTTCCTTGATCGGCGTCAAGCTGCGCCGCTCCTCGCCGAACTCGGCAATCAGCTCGTGTTCGGACGAATAGATCCGAAGCGGAAGTTTGGGCCGGTAATCGGAAAGCGACGAAACGTCCGGCAGATTGGGGTAGGCCATGGCCAGCGCCAGGCCGATCACGAGCATCAGCGAAAGGGCGCCGGCTACGCCCAAGCCGATCGCCCACCCCGCCAGGCGGAGCAGCCGCGCGCTCAGGGTCGGTTTTTGGTCGGTGGATGGACGGGCGCGGTCGCCTGAATCATCGTGCGTAGAGGATGGCATGGCGCTCCGGTGGTCGAGTCAACCCGCATTATAAAAATGGCGCGCGCAAAACGATGACGGGACGTTGTTGGTTTGTTGCAACAGGCAGCGAAGAGCCGTTGCAGCAAGCGTCATGCCTTGGGGCGCCGGCACAGTCTGCAAGTCTCTCGCAAACAGTCGCGAATCGGAGTGCCAAAGCGTTAGAAAATGCCTTCGGTTTCAGCCGACCCCACTGATACGATCAATCGGAATCAACACATTGAGTGCAACATGTATCAAGTGCAAAGGGGCCGGCTTTGAGTTCCATAGGGTCTTTTTTCAGTCGTCAACCGGCGCCAATGCTGGGGCTCGACATCAGTTCCTCGAGCATCAAACTGGTCGAGCTCGGGCGCGACCAACGTGGTGAGCTGGTGCTCGAGCGTTGCGCGATCGAACCGCTCGAGCGAGGCTGGATCACCGACGGCCAGATCGAGAAGTTCGACGAGGTGGCCGATGCGGTGCGCCGGGTCGTGAAGAAAAGTGGCACCCGCACCAAACAGGTCGCGATGGCACTGCCGCCGTCGGCGGTCATCACCAAGAAAATTTTTCTGCCCGCCGGCCTGAGCGACGCTGAACTCGAAGTTCAGGTGGAGTCCGAGGCCAACCAATACATTCCGTTCTCGCTGGACGAGGTAAGCCTCGACTTCTGCGTGGTCGGCCCGAGCGCCAATTCCACCGGTGACGTCGAGGTGATGATCGCCGTGTCGCGCCGCGAAAAGGTGCAGGACCGCCAGGGGTTGGCCGAGGCGGCTGGCTTGAAGCCGATCATCATCGACGTCGAATCCTACGCTGCGCGGCTTGCCACGTCGCGACTGATCGAAGCGCTGCCGAACGGCGGCGTCGACGCGCTGGTTGCGCTGTTCGAGGTCGGTGCTCTGACCACCAGTATGCAGGTGATGCGCGACGGCGAACTCGTTTACGAGCGCGACCAGGCTTTTGGCGGTGCGCAGCTCACACAACTCATCGTGCGGCAGTACGGTTTCTCGGTCGAGGAGGCCGAGCAGAAAAAGCGTGGCGGCGAACTGCCTGAAGACTACGCGACCGCCGTACTGAAGCCGTTTGTCGAGGAAATGGCGCAGGAAGTCACGCGTGCGCTGCAGTTTTTCTTCACCAGCACGCCGCACAACAAGGTCGACCATGTGATGCTCGCCGGTGGTTCGGCTTCGCTGCCGGGCCTCGCCAGCGCCGTCGCTCAGCATTCGACGTTCGAATGCAGCTTGCTTAACCCGTTCGAGGGCATGGAGCTGGGTCGCGGTGTGCGGCGCAGCAAGATTGCGCGCGAAGCGCCGTCCTATCTGACCTCCTGTGGCCTGGCGATGCGGAGGTTCCTGCAATGATTCTGATCAACCTGCTCCCGCACCGGGAGGCAGCGCGGGAACGCCGGCGCAATGCATTCAATGTTTCGCTGGTGGCGTCGGTTCTGGTGGGCGCGCTGATCGGCGGGGGCGTGTACTTCTGGTTCCAGTCGCATATCTCGCATCAGCAGGACCGCAATCTTTATCTGCAAACCGAGATCAACAAGCTGGACGAGAAGATTAAGGAGATCGCCTCGATCGAGTCGGAGATCACCGCACTGCGCGCGCGCCAGAAGGCGGTGGAAGACCTGCAGGCCGATCGCAACCTGCCGGTTCACCTGCTCAATGAGTTGTCCAAGCAACTGCCGGACGGCGTCTACCTGAACAACGTGAAGCAGGAAAACCAGAGCGTCACGATCCAGGGCATCGCTCAGTCGAACGAGCGCGTGTCCGAATTGCTGCGCAATCTGGCGGCCAACACGCCCTGGTTGTCCAAGCCCGAACTGGTCGAAATCGTCAACTCGATGCTGGCGTTGACACCGCGCGATCAGCGCCGGGTCTCGAACTTCAACATCAAGGTCAACCTGGTGCGTTCGAGCGATGCCGACAAGGGCGCACCCGGTGCCCCTGCCGCCAATGCCGCCGCCACCGTCGCGGCCGCGCCGCGCTAGCTTCGAGAGAACGAAAAGTCGTCATGGCAAAAAAATCAAAATCCGGCGTTGACTTCGCCGCGTTGCAACAGCGCCTGAAAAGCCAGTTCACTGGCCTGGATTCGCGCGATCCGTCGTCCTGGCCGGCCATTCCCAAAGGTACGGTTTATCTGTTGACAGCGGCACTCGTCGTCGGCTTGGGTTGGTACTTCCTGCTGCAGGACTATCAGGCCGAGCTGGAACAGGAGCAGGGCAAGGAAGTGACGCTGCGCACCGACTTCCAGCAAAAGATGGCCAAGGCCATCAATCTGGAAGTGCTGACCAAGCAGCGCGAGCAGATTCAGCAATACGTTTTCCAGCTTGAAAAGCAGCTTCCCGGCAAGGCCGAAATGGCGGCGCTCTTGTCCGACGTGAACCAGGCGGGTCTTGGCCGGAGTTTGCAGTTTGAGATGTTCAAGCCGGGCCAGGTGGTGGTCAAGGAGTACTACGCGGAGCTGCCGATCGCGGTCCGCGTGACGGGGCGCTACCACGACGTCGGCGCCTTCGCGTCCGATATCGCGCACCTGTCGCGCATCGTGACGCTGAACAACATCAACATTACGCCGAACAAGGACTCTGGCCTGACGCTAGACGCCACGGTGCGAACCTTCCGCTACCTGGATCCGGACGAGGTCAAGGCCCAGCAGGACGCGGCGAAACCCAAGAAAGGCGCGCAATGAAGATCGCGACGCACGCCATTGCTAGTCTGCTCGCTTTAGGCGCGCTGGCCGGTTGCTCGTCGACCGACGACGAGGAGCTGCGCCACTGGGTGGCCGACCAGCAAAGCCAGACGCGGCCAAAGGTCGAGCCGATACTGCGGTCCAAACAGTTTTCGCCGCAGGGCTACACGCAGGTGGCCACGCTCGATCCGTTCAACCAGCAAAAGCTGACGCAGGCGCTCAAGCGCGACTCGAACCAGGTGCAGGCCAACGCCGCGCTGGTGTTGCCAGAACTGGCGCGGCGCAAGGAGCCGCTCGAATCATTCCCGCTCGACTCGATGGCGATGGTTGGCAGCCTGACCAAGACCGGAGCCCCGGTCGGTCTGGTGCGGGTGGACAGCCTGCTCTATCAGGTACGGGTGGGCAACTACCTCGGACAAAACTACGGGCGCGTCATGCGCATCAATGAATCGGAAATCGGCTTGCGCGAGGTCGTTCAGGACGCCGCCGGCGATTGGGTCGAAAGAGTAGCCAGCTTGACGCTGCAGGAAAAGCAGGAGAAAACGAAATGACGAAGGTTCAGGGGTTCTGGCGCAAAAGTCTCACCCGAGTGGTAGTGGGCTGCGGAATGGCGCTGGCAGGTGTTGCCGCGTTCGCGCAAACGGCAATCCAGTCGGTAACGGGCTCGGTTCAGGGGGGCATCGAATACGTGAAGATCGAGCTTTCGCAACCGTTGTCGGCCGTGCCGACCGGTTTTGCGGTGCAGTCACCCGCGCGCATCGCGCTCGATTTCCCCGACACCAAAAGCAACCTGCCGCGCTCGGCGATCGAGATCAATCAGGGCAACCTGAAATCCGTCAGCGTGGTGCAGGCAGGCGATCGTGCGCGAGTCGTGCTCAATCTCAAGCAGCCAACGTCGTACAAGGCCGAGATTCAGGGCAACTCGCTGCTGGTCGCGCTCGATCCGGTGACCTTGGGCAACACCGCCAGCGCGCCGGGGGCCACATTTGCCGAAAGCGGCACCTCCGACACGCAGCCGATCAAGGACATCGACTTCCGCCGCGGCGCCGACAATGCCGGCAGGGTTGTGATCGACCTGCAAAACAATCAGGTCGGCGTCGATCTGCGCCAGCAAGGTCAGACCTTGGTCGTCGAGTTCCTCAAATCGTCGCTTCCGCAAGGTTTGCGCCGGCGCCTCGACGTGAGCGACTTCGGCACGCCGATCCAGTCCGTCACCACCTTCCAGACCGGTGACCGGGTGCGCATGGTGATCGAGCCCAAGGGCCAGTGGGTTCACAGCGCCTATCAGCGCGACGACCAGTTCGTGGTCGAAGTGCGCGAGCAGAAGATCGACCCGACGCGCCTCACGCAGGGCCCGAACTACAGCGGCGAGAAGCTGTCGCTGAACTTCCAGAACATCGAAGTGCGCTCCCTGCTCCAGGTGATCGCGGACTTCACCAACTTCAACATCGTCACCTCCGATACCGTGGCCGGCGCGCTCACCCTGCGCCTGAAAGACGTGCCGTGGGATCAGGCGCTGCAGATCATCATGGACGCCAAGGGCCTCGGGATGCGCAAGCAGGGCAACGTGCTGTGGATCGCGCCGAAGGACGAGTTGCAGGCGCGCGAGCAAAAGGATCTGGAAGCGGCCAAGGCCGCCGAGGGGCTGGAGCCGGTGCGCACGCAGATTTTCCAGATGAACTATGCGAAGGCGGCCAGCATCGCGGACCAGCTCAACGGCAAGAGCGGTGGCGGCGGCGGTGGCACGGCCGGTGGTCCACAGGCGAGCTTCCTGTCCGAGCGCGGCATCGCGGTCGCCGAAGTGCGAACCAACCAGCTTTTCGTCAGCGACATTCCGAGCAAGCTCACGCAGGTTCAGGACTTGATCGCCAAGCTCGACATCCCGGTGCGGCAGGTGCTGATCGAGGCGCGGATCGTCGAAGCCGCCGACACCTTCGGCCGTTCGCTCGGCGTGCGCCTTGGCGCGACCGACCAGCGCGCCCAACGCGGTGGGGACGGCGGCTATGGCATTGGTGGCAACAACCGCGCCGTGTGGGCCACCGGCTACAACAACGCGACCGCGAGCAGCGGCGCCAGCGGTTTCAGCGCCGATCCGAACGGAACATTCGTCAGCCTGCCGGCGCAGGCGCTGGGCAGCTTCCTGGAGCCGGCCAGCTTCGCGGTCTCGATCTTCAGCGCGATGGCCAATCGCTTCCTGAACCTCGAAATCTCCGCCGCCGAGTCCGACGGCAAGGTCAAGGTGGTGTCCAGCCCGCGCGTCGTCACGGCGGACCAGATAAAGGCGCTGATCGAACAGGGCAAGGAGTTGCCGTACCAGACGATCTCGCTGCAAGGCACGCAAACCATGTTCCGCAAGGCCAACCTGAAGCTCGAAGTGGTGCCTCAGATCACGCCCGAAGGCAACATCATCCTGGACCTGGACATCAACAAGGACACGAAGGGAGAGTTGACTCCGGCCGGTTTCGCGATCAACACCAAGCACATCAAGACCAACGTGCTGGTGGAAAACGGCGGCACCGTGGTGATCGGCGGCATCTTCACGCTCGACGAGTCCGAGGACGTGACGCAAGTGCCGCTTCTGGGCGACATCCCGGTCGTCGGCAACCTATTCAAGACCCGCACCCGGCGGTCGGACAGGCAGGAGCTGCTCGTGTTCATCACGCCCAAGATGATTACCGACCGCGCGACGGTGCGTTGATTTTTTTCAGACTTTTTTCGTATTACAGAAATTTGCAGAGGAATTGAGATGCTGAAGTTCAAGGCATTGTTCGCGGCCATGCTGGCTGCATCGTTGGTGGCGTGCGGGGGCGGTGGGGGTGATGCTGGGGCTCCAGCTGGCAGCGGGGTCCCGTCTGGTGGTGGGGGTGGCACCACAAGACCGGTGGCGGCTCCCACACTGACGCTCGCATTGACCGACAGCGCCGGTGCGGCGACCAACTCGCTCAGCGGCAATGGCATTGTTTCCGCAACCGCCCGGCTGCTCGACGCGAAGGGCCTGCCGGTTCCGAATACCAAAGTGCTGTTCGCGACAGACGACGCCCTGGTATCGCTGACACCTGCCGCCACCGCGCTCACCGATAGCATGGGTGTCGCGACGGTTCAACTAGTCGCTGTTTCGGTGGCAAGCGCTGGCGCCGCAACCGTGACGGCTACTGCGTCTGTAGATGGCAAGACGGTGACGGCGCAGCGGGACTTCCAGGTTTCTGCGGTTGACCTGAGCTTTTCGGCTTTGAATCTGGGCACGACTCCGGTTCCGGCATTCGGCAACCGCCCGGTATCGGTCGCCGTCACTGCCAATGGCAAGCCGGTAACCAACTCGCCGGTTCAGGTGACGTTCACGGCTAGTTGCGGAAGAGTGCAACCCGCTGTGGTAAGCACTAACGCGAGTGGCGTCGCAGCGACCACCTACACCGCCAGCGATGCGCAGTGTTCGGGCACGAACGTGACGATTTCGGCTTCGGCGACCGGGGCGAAAGCAGTGGCGGGATCTTTGCCTGTGCTCCAGGCTCTGGCAACCAACGTTCAGTTCGTCACGGCTACTCCGTCGCTTATCTATTTGTCGGGGTCAGGCGGCGCTACTCAGTCTCAAGTCAGCTTCAAGGTAGTCGACGCCACGGGCAGCCCTTTGCAAAATCAGGCTCTCCTGCTTTCGCTGGTTAATGCTGGCCCCGGCGTTTCGCTAAATACGGTCGGCAATAAGGATGATGTAACTCTTACGACCGACGCCTCAGGCGTAGTTTCGGTTGCAGTGTTTTCGGGGACTATTCCAACTTCGGCGCAAGTAAAAGCAGTTGTTATCGGTAATCCCACCTTAAATGTCACATCGAACATCTTAACGGTGGCTTCTGGACGCCCCGTCCAAAAGGCGATGAGCATTGCTTTGGAAAAACTGAGCATTGAAGGTTTCAATGTTGATGGCAACACTTCTAAAGTAACCGTCTCGTTGGCGGATCGACAGGGAAATCCGGTTCCTGATGGCACGGAAGTGAACTTGGTGGCCGAATCTGGTGTGTTGATACCGGGTCGGTGCGTCGTAGCAGATGGAACGTCAAGATGCTCTGTGGATATTCGCTCTCAGGGCACACGTCCTTTTGAGGCGTCCCCTGGACGAAGCGGTCGAGTGC
>JBDTRV010000109.1:0-7450 GCA_039931475.1 Burkholderiales bacterium
GGCCCTTGTGATTCGCTTTGTGCCATGGAGCGACGGGGCAGGATTCCCCGACTGGTCGAAGGCCGAGGCGCGCGCTCTCGCGGTCGGCGTCACGGCTTTTTCGGTTCGTTACGAAGACGGCCGTCCTTTGCCCACGGCGTGGCAAACCGAATGGCCGTTTGCCGATCGCACGCCAGACCGGGTGCATCTTCAACTGGCGACCGATGCGCGCGAATGGCCGGCGCTCGTGATTCCACTTCGCGTGCTGCCCCTTGGCGACCCGGCTCAGCGCGGCTTCGTCATCGGCGGCACCGTCGGGTAGATCAAGCGATGCGACCACGAGTCCCAACTGAGCAGCGCGGCATGGTGTTGATCGCCGTGCTGTGGATCGTCGCCGCATTGGCGGTGATCGTCATGGGAGTCACCCACTCCGTTCGCGCCGAGGTGCGGGTGGCATCGGTCGAGCGGCAGAGCGTGGTGGCGCAGGGCGCGGGCGAGGCGGCCATTCAACTGGTACTGCAGCAGATGCTCGCGCTGGCCAACGTTCCCGGCCGCCTGCAGGTGGTTCAGGCCCAGTACCGCGGCAGCGCCATTGCCGTGGAAGTCATGCCGCTTTCAGGCCTCATCGACATCAACAACGCGCCGGTGCCGTTGCTCGCCGCGCTTTTCTCGGTGGCCGGCGGGTTGCCACCGGATGCGGCAGCCGCCGTCGCGATGGCCACCGTGCAGGTGCGCAGTGCGCGAGATTCGCGCGGGCGCGAGATTGGATTCGAGGCCACCGAAGACCTGTTGCGCGTGCCGGGTATCGGCTATGACCTCTACGCGAGGGTGGCTCCGCTCGTCACCGCGGACTTGCGTGGCGGCGGACGAGTCAACCCGATGGCCGCGCCGTCCGAGGTCTTGACGGTGCTGGCCGGCGGTGATGTGGCGCGGGCGCACTCTATCGCGGCTCGGCGCGACGCCGGTGAGGTCGGGGTCGACACGACCAATTTCGATCCTAACTTCATCGACAATGCGACGCCCCGCAGCTTTCGCTTGAGGGCGCGGGTGCCTTTGTCTGGCGGCGGCTGGCTGATCGTCAGTCGGCACGTGTATCTGAGCAGCGGCGCGCGAGACGGAACCGCGTATCGCACTTACCGCGCCGAGCAACGGGTTGTGCGGGAAGCTGGCGATGGCACATGAACTGATTCCGGCCCTGCCCGCACCGGCGAGCAGTTCCCAACGTGTAACAACGTTGTACGCGCCTTATGTTGCAGTGCAGCACAATAGAGGGCTTTGCCTTCGTCTCGAACGCCGCTTTTGGGGCGCCATTTCTTGTTTTCTACAACAGCCGTCGCCCTCGCCCGATCGCACCTTTGCCCGATGCCCGCCTTGACAGATGACCGCCGCTTCTTCGGCCTCGACCTGAGTTCGCTCGGCCGCGACCTTGGCGCGGCCTGGCAAAGTTTGCACTGCTCGCCGCCATTTTCCTGGCTCACACCCGAAGCGCCGGTGCGGTTGCTTCGGGCCGACGGTGGCAACTCGCCTTGGTTCGGCGCTGAAAAGGTGCGCACCGCGGCGTCTGGGGACGATCGGCAGACTGATTTTCTCGCCGTGGAATTGCCCGAGGAACTGGTGCTCAGGCGCCGTTTGGTGGTGCCGGCCATGTCTGATGGCGAAATTGCCGATGCCGTCGCGCTCGAAGTTGCCACAGCCAGCCCCTTCCCGCCCGATGACACGGTCTGGGGCCATGATGTCCAACCCATGCCCAGCGGGCAACGCCGCGTCGATGCGGCGCTTGCGTCCCGCAAGCAGGTGGAGCGGCATCTGAAGGCGATGGCATCGCGGCTGGCCGAAGCGGCACCGTCCGGGCGCACCGACGCCGTCGAGGTCTGGGCACTTGGTGGCGAGCCGATGCCGATCGTGCTGTCCGGTTTTGGCGAAAAGCATCGCATCGCCAAGGCCGCGGCCGGGCGCAAGAAAGCGATCTGGCTACTGGCGCTCGCCGTGCTGCTCGGCGTGGCGATCGCATGCACGCCAACCGCCCAACTGCGGTTGCGCGCGTTCGCGGCGGTCGAGCGACTCGACGCATTGAGCAAAAGAGTCGCGCCGCAGGCGGCAAAGCGGGAGGTACTGGTCAACGCTTCGGACCGGCTGACGGTGCTGCGCGATCTGCTCGCGGATCGGGTCGAGCCGCTGCGCGTGATCGATACCGTGACGAGGGTGCTGCCCGACGACACCTGGCTTCAGAGTCTGCGCATCGACGGCAACAAGGTCGGCATCTCCGGCCTCACTTTGAATTCGGCGGCGCTGATGCAGACGCTCGGCGCTCAGCCGGGCCTGCACGACGTCAAGGCGCCGACGCCTGCAACCCGGCATCCGGGCACTCCGAAAGAAAACTTCAATATCGAATTCATGGTCGATCCGAAGCTGTTCCAAAGCCCGGAACCCGGCGCAAATGCAGCCGCCTCGGTCGCCACGGATACGCCCGCGCCGGCCATCGCCGAGTATTCCCGTGACGCCCGTACCGCGTCGCCGCCCAAGCCATGAACCGGTCACTCCAACGCAACTGGATCGCCATCGCGTTGGGCGTGGCGTTGTTGGCCGTCCCGTTGCTGGCGCTTGGCCTGTACGTTCTCGACAAGCATCGCTGGGCCGAGCAGCGTCTGGCTGAAGTCGAACCGCGCTATGCGCGCCTCGCCGGCCTTGCCAATAGCGGCGACGCGCTCGATAAAGCCGACGCGGCGGCGCGCGCCCGGATCGAGGCTTACGCCTATCCCGCGGCCCAAGACCTGACCCAAGCCGGCAACGACGCGCAGCAACGCGCTCGCAGCATCTTCACGCAGGCTGGCCTTCAGGTCGTGAGCAGCCAGGTGTTACCGGCCAAGGACGAAAAGATGTTCGACCGCATCCCGCTGGCGGTCAGGCTGAGCGGTGAGCTGGCCCAGTTGCAGCAGGCTCTTGTCGCCCTTTCGCAGCAGACACCGGCGATCCTGA
This sequence comes from Burkholderiales bacterium, assembly GCA_039931475.1. Classification (GTDB taxonomy): domain Bacteria; phylum Pseudomonadota; class Gammaproteobacteria; order Burkholderiales; family Burkholderiaceae_C; genus JBBPYC01. The sequence continues at coordinate 2,956 of JBDTRV010000109.1, forward strand.
TCGACGCCGTAGTCATCCAGAGCTTTGGCGACGTTCGGGCCGAGTCCGTGCAGCTCCTGAGCGGTCAATTCAATCTTTCAGTGCTTCGGGCCAAGCAATGAGACGGCACGCGCGATCGTTGTTGTCGTTGCTGTGCGTTGCGCTCCTGCTGGTGCTGGCCGCGCTCTGGTTCGACGTTCGCGGAAATTTGCGCAGCGCTCGCTGGCAGCCTCCCGAACCGAGATCTCCCGATTTCGCCAGCATGGCGCCCAGCGTGCCGGCCCAGCGCCACGCCAACGCGGCCGAATTCGCGGCGACTCTCGCACGTCCGCTGTTCTCGCCAAGTCGCCGCCCAGCGCCTCCGCCAGCGGCGCCTCCGCCGCCCACCGCAGTGGCTGCGCCGCCGCCAACACCGGCGCCCGATGCATTGGCGAACGTTCAGATTCTCGGCATGTATGAAGGCGCCAAGAGCGGCGGCATCATCGCCCGCGTGGACGGGAAAGCGAAAAGGGCCAGGCTCCACGACCGCATCGGCGACTGGACCATCACCGGCATCGACGGGCGCGACGTGACGTTCTCGCGCAATGGAGAAAGTCGCGTGCTGTCGCTTCTCGTCAAAATTCCGTCGGCTTCAGACGCCGATCCGGCGTCAACCAACACGTCTGCGCCGGCCGTCGCGCCAGCACCCGCGCCCAAGCCTTTGCAGGCGCGGCCCTCCGAGTCCGCCGAAAGCGCAAAACCAGCTTTCAATCCCCGCGATGCGCGCCGCCGATAGCGATCGGCCCACTCAGCAGAGCGCGATGCGAATCGGCATTGCCTTGCAACAGTTGCACCTCCGATGAAAAAACAATTCACGACCCAGTTCCGCCTCGTTCCAACCATGGTTGCCGTCGCCATCAGCCAGATGGCCTGCGTCGCCTCGCCGCCCACGCCGGACCGGACGGAGCCCACCCTGGGCACGATCTTTCGCGGCGGCGACTACTCGGGCACCCGGCCGGGCGCCATCACGACCGCAGCCGGCACGGCACCGACACCGACGCCGCTCGGCTCGGCGACCGACAAGACCGAGGAGGAGAAGGCCATGGAGCCGCGCATCATTCGCGGCAACGATCAGGTCATTGCGCCGCCACGCCCGGTGGCGCCGATTCGCGGCCCGTCGAACACCTTCAAGTTCGAAGATGCACCGGTGGTCGAAGTCGCCAACCTGATCTTGCGCGACATCGCGAACGTCGACTACGTGCTGCACACGCCGCTGAACGGCAGCATCACGCTGGCCACACGCGGGCCGGTCAAGCCCGACGAAGCGATGATGCTGCTCGAAAGCGCCTTGCAGGCCAACGGCATCTTGCTGGCGCGCGATTCGCGCGGCGTCTATCACGTGGGCCGACCCGAAACGTTGAAGGGCGTGGTCGCCGCGCCGCGCCAGGCCGGCCGCGGAGCGCTGCCGCCCGGGTATGGCGCCGTCATCGTGCCGCTGAAATACATCGGCGCGCAGGACATGGCGGCCATTCTCAAACCGCTGTTGCCGCCCGAGGCGCTGGTGCGGGTGGACACGTTGCGCAACCTGCTGGTGCTCGTCGGCACCCGCAGTCAGGCCGAAGGGTGGCTCGATCTGGTCAGCACTTTCGACGTCGATCTTCTCAAGGGCATGTCGGTCGGCGTTTTTCCGCTCAAGCACGCGAGCGTGCGTGAGATCGAAGCGGCGTTTCAGACGATGGTGGGTGGTGGTTCGTCCGGCGCCGCCCCCGGAGCGACGCCGCCGCCAGGTGGAGCGCCGCCCGGCGTTCCGGGGGCGCCCGGTGCTGCCTCGTCGTTTTCGGCGAGCAACCCGCTGTTCGGCTCGTTGCGCATCCTGCCAATCGAGCGGTTGAACAGCATTTTGGTCGTGACGCCGCGTGCGGAATATCTGGAAACGGCGCGCCGCTGGATCGAAGAGTTCGATCAACCCAGCGGCAACAGCAAGGAGCCGCAACTGCACGTCTACGAAGTGCAAAACGGCTCGGCGCGCCATCTGGCGGAGGTGCTCAACGGCATCTTCGGAGGCCGCGGCGCGGGTGGCGCCCAAGGCGGAACCGGCATCGCGCCGGGCCTTGGTAGCAGCACCGTCAACTCCGGCTTCGGCGGAACTCCGATCGGCGCATCAGGTGGGTTCGGCGGTGGCGCTGGCGGCTTCGGCTTCCAGAGCGGAGCGACCAGTGGCTTCGGCGGTGTGGGCGGCGCCGGCGCGACGGGCGGGCTTGGATCGAGCGGCTTCGGCGGCGGCGGTTTGGGCGGGGGGTTTGGCGGCGGCTTCGGCGGCGCCTTTGGCGGAGGGTCCGGACAAGGCGTTCAGCAAAACGCCCAAGGGCAAGGCGTGGGCGGCGTGACCTCCCTCAATTTCGGTCCCAACGTGCGCGTGGTTGCCGACGGCTTGAGCAACGCGGTGCTGGTGTACAGCAGCACGGCCGACTACCGCCGGATCGAAGCGACCTTGAAGCGGCTGGACACGCCGGCGACCCAGGTGCTGATCGAGGCCAGCATCATCGAAGTCACCCTGAACGACGCCCTGCAATATGGTCTTCAATGGGCCTTTAGCGGCAAGGCCGACAACGGGCTGAACGGCAGCGGAACGCTCTCGAGCGTCGCGCCGGGCAGCGGATTCGGAAACGGGGCGATCGGTGGCTTCTCCTACTCGCTCACCAACTCGTTAGGGCAGATTCGGGCGCAATTGCAGTTGCTCGCGCAGAAGTCCTTGATCAAGGTGATCTCCAGCCCGTCCCTCATGGTGCTGAACAACAACACCGCGTCCATCGGCGTCGGCGACCAGCAGCCGATCCAATCGGGCACCACGGTGACCTCCGGCGGCGTCGTCACCAATAGCATTCAGTACAAGGACACCGGTGTGCAGCTCGCGATTACGCCGTCGGTCACCTCGGGCAATGTGGTGACGATGCAGATCAACCAGTCCGTCACGGACGTCGGGAACCAGGATCAGGCGACCGGGCAAAGAACGTTTTTGCAGCGCCAGATCGGCAGCAAGGTCGCGGTGCGATCCGGTGAAACGCTGGTGCTGGGCGGCTTGATCCGCGATAACGTCTCGGTCGGAAAATCCGGCATTCCCATACTGCAAGACATCCCGGTGGTGGGCAGCCTGTTCGGCACGACCACTACCGGCGGAACTCGCACCGAACTGCTCGTCGTGCTCACGCCGCGCGTCATCCGTTCCGATCAGGAGGCGCGCGATGTCAACATCGAAATGCGCGACCGCATGAAGAGCTTCAAGGCGGTCGAGGAGCGCCTTAGTCGTCCGCTATCGCCTGCCCCCGGTTCGCCAGACGAACCCTCCATCAACCTCAAACCACCCGTTGGATCCATGCCATGAAGACAAACTTTTCCGTTCGCTTGCGCAGAACCTTGGTCGCGACGATCGCGCTGACCTCTATCGGCGTCGGCGCCATCGCCGCCACGCAAGCGCAGATTCCCGAAGTCGCGGTCAAGGAGCGCGCATCGCAACGTTGGCAGGCGCTCATTGCCGGCAAGTACGAGGACGCGTACAAATTGCTCGCGCCCGGCATGCGTGCGATTCAGTCGTACATGGCCTACAGCAACGGCATCGGTGCTGGCGCGGCGTGGACCGCCGCCGACGTGATCCGCGTCGAGTGCAATGACAAACAGGACAACTGCACAGCGACCATTCGGGTCGATTCCAAGGCACTCTTTCCCGGCATGTCCATGAGCAAGCCCCAAACCATCAGCACGCACCTGGAGGAAACCTGGATCAAGCAGGAAGGCAACTGGTGGTTCTTTCCGAAATCCTGAAAAAGCGCCGATTTGTTGTGGTAGGCTTCTGCGCGTGGGCTCGGCCGGGTCGGATCGTGAGGACGAATGTCCTTGACCAAACGCCCCGTTGCAGCTAGGCCACAACAACTGCTGTGACACCGGATTCGCCTTGGCTCTGCAACTCGCTGTGCTAGGATGCCTCGGCGTTAAGCGCTGTTAAACACCAACTTTTAACTGGAGTAAACAAGATGAAGATGAAGAAAAACGCAGTAGCGTTAAGCGTCGCGACCTTGGTCGCGGGCTTGGGATTTGCGGGCGCGGCATCGGCCGATGTTTTGAATACGGCAAACGCGACGGAGTTGCGCGTGAACGCAGGCGGCATCGGCCACAGCCTACTGCAGCCGTATTTCTCGACGCAAAACGGCAACGTCTCGCTGCTGAGCATCGTCAACACCGACACCGTGAACGGCAAGGCGGTCAAGCTTCGCTTCCGCGGTGCGTCGAACTCAGACGACCTGTTCGACTTCCAGTTGTTCCTGTCGCCGGGTGACGTCTGGACCGCGCAGGTCTCCGCAGGTGCCGATGGCATCTCGCGGCTGTCGACCGTGGACAAGAGCTGCACGCTGCCTGATGCGGTCCGCTCCACCACCACCGGCACCTCGTTCGTGCTCGACCGTCTGCCCGCGTTCCTCGATGCGGCCGGCCGCGCAATGCAGACGCGCGAAGGTTATGTCGAAATCTTCAACATGGCTGACAT
>JBDTRV010000110.1:0-7446 GCA_039931475.1 Burkholderiales bacterium
CAAGCGCGCCCCAAAGGGATCGGTTGGATGCAAAGGCTTTGACGGGATCGGCGTCTTTGCAGATTGCGTGCGCGACCGATTCGTCCATACTCTGATCCTGATAGGAGTAAGCCAACTCACCCTTGTTCCAGCGCTGCAGATAGGCGAGGAACAGCGCCGGCAGCATTGCGACGCTGTCAAACGATTCGCCGCGCGCGTGCCGCTCATGGATGGTCGGCGCGATCATGCCGGGGATTTTCGAGAAGCCGTCCATCGCCACCCGCTGGTTGGTGTCGCGAATTGCCGAGTTGGAAAAACGCTCCAGCACCACGTCGCGATAGGCCGGCAGGTCCACCGGGCTGGGCGCGCCCGGCTTGTTCAGGCACGGAATGGCGTCGTCGGTCACGTAGTCGTAAGCCATCTTGCGGATCGCGGGAACGTGCGTACCTTCGTGGATGAATTGCAAGCCGATCAGGGTGCCGGCCCACGCAATGCAACTGTGGGTCGCGTTGAGCAGGCGAATCTTTGCTTCTTCATACGGTTGCACCGAGTCGACCAGTTGCACGCCGACCTTTTCCCAGTCGGGCCGGCCGGCGATGAAGTCGTCTTCGATCACCCACTGGATGAAGGTTTCGCCGCTGATCGGTGCCTCATCGTCTTGGCCGGTGGCCTTCTTCACGCGTTCGTGCAAATCCGGCGGCGGCCGCGGCGTGATGCGATCGACCATCGCATTGGGACAGGTGGTGTTGGCCTGCACCCAGGCGTGCAAGGCGGTGTCGCCGCTGCGCTCGATGAACTCGAGCAGCCCGCCGCGAAAGCGCTCGCCGTTGTGGCGCAGGTTGTCGCAGTTGAGCAGGGTGACCGGCCCGCCACCGGCCTCGCGGCGCGCGCGCAGGATCGCGCAGATGCCGCCGTAGATCGTGCTGCCCGGCTCGCCGAGCTTGGCGCGTTCGAGGTCGGCCTTCAGATCGGCGAACGACAGGTCCAGCTTGTCCTTAGGATCGAGGTAGTAGCCGGCTTCGGTCACGGTGAACGAGATGATCCGCGTGGCCGGATCAGCGCCGCGCGCGATCAGCGGCGCATGGCTTGGCTCGTAGGGCAGCACTTCGCGGATCGACTCGATCGTCTGGTAGCGGTGCTCGCCAGCCGGCGAGATCGTCTCCAACGTATAACGGCCTCCCTGCCTGCGCAACGCCTCCATCACTTCAGGCGTGTCGGGCCTGAGGTTGGCGCCGGAAAGCGACCAGCTCGCGTCGCCGCTTTCGATCAGTTGCTGCAGGTACACCGCTTGGTGCGCGCGGTGAAACGATCCCAGCCCCAGGTGCAGGATGACGAATTCGGATGCCGCCGCGGGCGCTGTTGGGTGTGCCATGGCCTTGAACCCCTCAGGCGGAAACCGACTGGCCCTTGCCGTTGAACAGATGCAGCACTGAAGGATCGAGCTCGACGCCGACCTCGTCGCCCTCTTCCAGCGGCGTGCGATCGGTCTGGCGCGCGATCAGCGGCACACCGCTGACCTCCACGTGGATCAGCGTGTCGTTGCCCAACGCCTCGATCAGTCCGACCTTGCCGGGCACGCCCGCGCCGGCACCGGGATGCACCTTCAAACCCTCGGGCCGCACGCCAAGAAAGCCGTCGCTCGGCAACTTGCCGCCGGTCATCTGCGAGAAACTCGGAATCGCGCTGGCCGGCACCATGTTCATCGACGGCATGCCGATGAACTGGGCGACGAACTGATTCGCCGGATGGTCGTACAGATCGAGCGGCGAGCCGACCTGCTCGATGAGGCCGTCTCTCAGCACCACCACGCGGTCGGCCAAGGTCATCGCCTCGATCTGATCGTGCGTGACGTAGACCGTGGTCGCGCCTAGGCTCTCGTGCAGGTTGTGAATCTCCACCCGCGTGTTGCCGCGCAGCGCCGCATCGAGGTTGGACAGCGGTTCGTCGAACAAAAACACCTTGGGCGCGCGCACGATCGCGCGGCCGATCGCCACCCGCTGGCGCTGTCCGCCGGACAGCTCCTTGGGCGTGCGATCCAGGTACTGCGAGAGGTTCAGGGTCTTGCCGGCATATTCGACCTTCTTTCGAATCTCTTCCTTGGACTCCCCCGCGAGCTTGAGCGCGAACGACATGTTGTCGAACACGGTCATGTGCGGATAAAGCGCATAGCTTTGGAACACCATGGCAAGACCGCGTTTGCCGGACGGCGTTTTGGTGATGTCCTGCCCGTCCAGGATCAAATTGCCGCTGGTGATCTGCTCCAGCCCCGCGATCAGCCGCAGCAAGGTCGACTTGCCGCAGCCGGACGGTCCGACGAAGACGATGAATTCGCCTTTCTGGATTTCGAGATTGACGCCCTTGATGACGTGCGTGTCGCCGAAGCTCTTCTTGATGTTGTTCAGTTGCAGGTAAGACATTGCGGTGCTCCTCGAATTACTTCACGGCGCCGAAGGTGAGACCCTCGACCAGTTGTTTCTGGCAGAACCAGCCGAACACGATGATCGGTCCGATCGCCATCAGCGACGCGGCCGAAAGCTTGGCCCAGAAGAGGCCTTCGGGGCTCGAATAGGACGCGATCAGCACGGCCAGCGTGCCGGCCTTGGCCGAGGTCAGGTTCAGCGCCCAGAACGACTCGTTCCACGCGAGCACGAGGCACAGCAGGCCGGTCGACGCGAAGCTGCCCAAAGCGAGCGGCAGCACGACGTGGCGAAACTCGCTCCAGATGCTGGCGCCGTCCATGCGCGCGGCCTCCAGAATTTCGGGCGGAATGTCCTTGAAGCCGGTGTAGAGCATCCAGACCATGATCGGCAGGTTCGACAGCATGAACACGATGGTCAACGCGGTCAGCGAATCGAGCATTCCGGCGGTCTGCGCGAGCACGTAGATCGGTATCAGCGCGCCGACGGCCGGCATCATCTTGGTCGACAGCATCCACATCAGGATGTCGCGCGACCAGCGGGTGCGGAAAAACGCCATCGAATACGCGGCCGGTGCTGCGATCGCCAGGCCGATCACGGTCGACAGCACGCTCGTGATCAGCGAATTGCGCGCATACAAAAGATAGTCGCTGCGTTGCTGCACTTCGCCGAAGTTTTCCATGGTCGGAGTGAAAGTGAACAACGGCGGCACGTGAATCGCCTGCAACTCGGTCTTGAACGAAGTGAGGAACAACCAGCCGAGCGGGAAGAACAGCAGCAGTGCGGCAGCCCAGGCGCCGAGGGCCCGGATGGTGGTGTAGAGAGGATTGGCATCCATAGTCGTTGGCCTTCAGTCCAGGTTCTTGCCGATGATCCGGATCAAAAAGATCGCGACGATGTTGGCCAGCACGATCGCGAACAGCGCGCCGGCCGATGCCGTGCCCACGTCGAAGTTCAACAGCGACTGCTTGAAGATCAGGTAGGTCAGGTTCGTGCTCGCGTTGCCGGGCCCGCCGCCCGTGGTGATCGCGATCTCGGCGAAGATTGAGAGAAGAAAGATCATCTCGATCATGATCACGACCGCCATCGGCCGCGCCAGATGGGGGATCGTCAAGTAGGTGAAGCGCTGGAACGCATTGGCGCCGTCCATGCGCGCCGCTTCCATCTGCTCGCGGTCGAGCGACTGCAGCGAGGTGATGAAGATCAGGCACGCAAACGGCAGCCACTGCCATGCCACCATGATGATCACCGACAGCAACGGCAGATTGGTCATCCAGTCCACCGGCGTCAGCCCGAACGCGAGCCAAAGATTGGCCAGCACACCGTAGATCGGGTTCATCATCATGTGCTTCCACAGCAGCGCGTTGACCGCGGGCATGACGAAGAACGGCGAGATCAAGAGCACACGCACGATCGCGCGGCCCGGGAACGGATCATTCACCAGCAGCGCCAGCAGCACGCCGAGGACGATGGTGATGACGATGACGCTGCCGATCAGCAGCAGCGTGTTGTTCACGGCCGGCCAGAAGTCCGGGTCGGTGACGAAGAAGTGGTAGTTCTCGATCCCGACCCAGGGGTGGTTGCCCGGGTCCAGCAGGTTGTAGTTGATCAGCGAGAAATAGATCGTCATGCACAGCGGCACGAGCATCCATATCAAGAGCGTGATGACGGCCGGCGCCATCAGCGAGCGGGGCAGCAGACGATTCATGTCAGATCTCCGGAAGTCGAGTGACAAGCCGATCCGGTAGCCATGCGCCGGACCGGAAAACGGGGCCGCTTATTTGTAGTAGCCGCCGCGCTGCATCTGCCGCTCGGTCAGCGTCTCGGACGTCTTGAGCGCCTTGTCCACCGTTGCCTGACCCGCCAGCGCCGCGCTCATTTGCTGACCCACCGCGAGACCGATCGCCTGAAACTCAGGGATCGCCACGTACTGCACGCCCTTGTACGGTGACTTGGGCAAGGTGGGACTGTTCGGATCGGCCGAAGCGATCGCTGTCTCCTCGGCTTTGGCGAACACGGCGGCTTTCTGGAATGCGGGGTTCGCATAGGTCGACTTGCGGGTTCCGGTCGGCACCGCTTCCCAGCCTTTTTCCTTGGCGACCAGCTCGATGTATTCCTTGGACGTCGCCCACTTGACGAACTTCTCGGCCGCTTCCACTTTCTTCGTTCCGGCCGGAATGCCCAACGCCCAGGCCCACAGCCAGTTCGCGCCCTTGGGCGTGACCGCCGTCGGCGCCTGCGCGAACGCGACCTTGTCGGCCACCTTGGATTGCTTGGCATCGGAGATGAACGACGCCGCGATGGTCGCATCGACCCACTGCGCGCACTTGCCCTCGTTGAACAGCGCAAGGTTCTCGTTGAAGCTGTTGGCCGACGCGCCGGGCGGGCCGTACTTGTTCATGATGTCCACGTAGAAGCTGATGGCCTCGTGCCACGGCTTGGTTTCAAGCTGGGGCTTCCACTTCATGTCGAACCACTGTCCGCCCCAGGTGTTGACCATGGTCGTCAGGAGCGCCATGTTGTCGCCCCAGCCGGGTTTGCCGCGCAGACAAATGCCATAGACACCGCCGTCGGGGTTGTGCGCCTTGGCGGCGAACTCCTTGACCTGCTCCCAGGTCGGGTGATCGGAAATCTTGATGCCGGCCTTGTCGGCCAGATCCTTGCGGTACATCAGCATCGAACTTTCGCCGTAGAACGGCGCGGCGTACAGCTTGTCCTTGTAGGACAGCCCGTCGCGAATCGGCTTGAGCAGGTCGTCCACGTCGTACGCGGCGTCGGTTTCAATCGGCTTCAACCAGCCTTTCTCGGCCCAGATCGGCGTCTCGTACATGCCGATCGTCATCACGTCGAACTGGCCGCCCTTGGTCGCGATGTCGGTCGTCACGCGCTGGCGCAAGGTGCCCTCTTCGAGCACGACCCAGTTCAGCTTGATGTCGGGATAGGCCTTCTCGAAATGCGGCGTGAGCTTTTGCATCTCGATCATGTGGCCGTTGTTGACGGTGGCAATCACGAGTTCGGTGGCTGCATGGGACAGACCCGCGCTCGCAAGCGCAACAGCGAGGCCGGTTTTGATGAAACGCTTCATGGGAAAAGTCTCCTTGTTGAGAATTGCGGCCGGACAGCGGCCTCGATGCGATTCTGGACACTCGCAGATGCGACATCTATATTTGAATCAGCCATGTCGATACTTTGATGCATTGTTTTCTAGTGAATTTCCCTAGTTCTTGCAACAGAAAACCACAATAGCGCCGTGAATAATCGCACCCGGGAGATTGCTCAGCAGCGACTCGTACACTATTATTTATATAGCTACAAATAACCAATGGACTAGAGCACTAGCCGCTTTTACCTCTAAATCCAAGGTGAAAACGGCAATCTGCGCGATTTCAGGCAAGAACGAACGAAAACACTGCGCCGCTGTCCCGTTGTTGCAAAAGCCGGATGTCGCTGCCGTGCAGTTGCAGCATGCGCTGCACGATCATCAGCCCCAGGCCGCCGCTGCGCCCGCCGGTCGAGAACACCGGCCGCGTGAACAGACCGCTGCGCAGTTCCCCCGGAATGCCCGGACCGGTGTCGCTGATCTGGACCCGGACTCCGCCGGCATCGCCCTGACACAGCTTCACCACGATTTCGCCGCCCGACGGGGTGTGGCGAATCGCGTTGTCCAGCAGGTTCGTGAGCACCCGCTCCATCATTGCGAGATCGGCCGTCACCGCCGGAAGGCCCGGGGCAATATCCGCCAGCAATCGCTGCTGTCTGGCTTCGGCCGCCAGTTCAAGCTTGTGGAACAAGTCCTGAACCAGATCGGCCAATGCGAAGCTCTCCTTGTCCGGTTTGACGATGCCCGACTCCAGCCGGGCCAACTCGAACAAGTCCTGCGCCAATCGGGCGACCTTGCCGCTTTCGCCGAGCGCAATGTCGAGGTAGTGGCGGCGCTGCGACTCGTCAAGCGAATCCGACTTCACCTTCAACGTTTCCAGGCACCCATGCATCGTGGTCAACGGCGTGCGCAGATCGTGCGACAGGTGCGCAAACAGTTCGCGCCGCTGTTGGTCCTGCGTCGACAGCTCGCGCCACTGCGCGGCGCTGCGGCGCGCCATCTGGGAAAAGGTGTCGCCCAGCGCGGCGATTTCGTCGCCACCACCGCGCGCGGCTTCGGCGATCGCCAGCACCCCGCTGTCGGTCGAACCCAGGTCGTGCTGCTCGAACTTGCCGACTGCATTCGTCAAACGGCGCAGCGGCCGCGTGATCCAGTGAAACGCGATCCATCCGGCCACGAGGCCCAGCAGCGCGACCAGCGCCAGCGTCCAGAGCGCGGCCCGCAACGCGCTGCCGGCCGCGATGTTCGCTGACAGATCGCCGTAGGTTTCGCCGAGAAGCACGACGTAGATATAGCCCTCGGTACGTCCGCCGACCCGCAATGGCGCCGCGCTGAACACCTTGCGCGCGTCGGTGGCGCGCGGGTCGTCGCCAAGCACCGGCAACGGCGCGCCCGCCAACAGGCGGAGGATCGGCGACACGTCCACCTTTTCGCGCTTCAGGTGCCCCGGCGGCGCTGCCTCGGCAATGATCTGTCCCTTCGGGTCCAGCAAGTAGACCTCGACGCTCGGGTTGACCGCCATCAGTTTGTCGAACAGATCGTGCACACCCGACTTGTTCAATCCATTCGGGCCGATCAAGTTCGAATCGCCGGCGATGTGCGCAGCGAGATTGCCCGACAGCCGCTGAATCGTTTCCTGTTCGGTTTGTTCGCTGGCCCGCGTCTGCAGCCACGCCGATACCCCGCAACAGGCCAGCAACAGCACCGAAAACGCCAGCGAAAGGCGCATCGAAAGGGTGGTTTTGCCCATCAGGCGCCCGCCTCTGTCGCCAGCTTGTAGCCATGCCCCCACACGGTCAGGATGCGGTGTGGATCGGTAGGGTCGGCCTCGACTTTCACGCGCAGCCGGTTGATGTGGGTGTTGACCGTGTGTTCGTAGCCGTCGTGCTCGTAGCCCCAGACGTGATTGAGCAGTTCCAGCCGCGAATAGACCTTGCCCGGATGGCGCGC
>JBDTRV010000111.1:0-7424 GCA_039931475.1 Burkholderiales bacterium
ACGGCGTTTGGCGTGGGCCGTACGAGGAAGGCACTTTGTTCTTCTATCTGGACGAATATGCGAAGGACGCGCCCAAGGATTTGCTCTCGGTGCTGACGGCCACCGGCGAATGGCTCACGCGCACCTTGAAGAAGCAGAGCACTCTGGTCGAGAAAAACATCGATGCACTGGCCGGCCTTTTGCAACTGAACAAGGCCGAACGCGCGCTGCTGCTGTACGGCACCCTGGCCCGCTATCAGCGTGATCTGCGCAGCCTGCTGGTGGAGTTCAAGGTCAACAACGCGCCCGAAGCCTATGCCGCGATCGCCGAGTTGGCGGGCGTGAGCGCGACCGAAGTTGGCGAGGCGTTGCGCGCCGGCTCGCGGTTGGAGCGCATCGGCCTGGTGGACAACCTGATTTCAGAGCACAGCATCACCGACCTGGCCGACCTGATGAAAGTCAGCGAAAAACTGCCTCCGGTGCTGATGCGCGAGTACCGCGACCAGAACGAGCTGATGGCGGTGTTCACGCGCCCCGCGTCGCCGAGCAATCTCGCGGCGAGCGACTTCAGCTTCATCGAAGAAGACGCGCAGGTGCTCGTTAGCCTTCTCAAGAACGCAGTGCAAACGAGGGCACCGGGAGTCAACGTGCTGATGTATGGCCCGCCCGGCACCGGCAAGACCGAGCTGGCCAAAGTGGTCGCCAAGGCGGCGGGACTCGATCTGTTCGAGGTCGAGTATGCGGACCGGGATGGCAATTCGCTGTCGGGCCGGGACCGCTATCGGTCGCTCCAGATCGCTCAGGTGTTCTTGAAGGGCGCGCCGCAAGCCGCGCTGCTGTTCGACGAGGTGGAAGACGTGTTCCCACCGATCAGCGTCGACGCGGCGGGCCTGATGGCGCGGCAGGATGCGTTCGGCGCGGCGGTGAGCCATTCGGTCAACGGCAAGGCCTGGGTCAATCAGATTCTGGAAGGCAACGCGGTGCCGACGATCTGGGTCACGAACCGGATCGAGCAGATCGACCCGGCGTTCCGCCGCCGCTTTGCCTATCACCTGGAACTGAACTCGCCGCCGCCGGGCGCGCGCGAGCAGTTGCTGCGTCGGGCGCTGGCCGACGTGCCGGTGAGCGACGGCTTCGTCGCCAAGTTGACCGAGCGCAAGGGCTTGACACCGGCGCAAATTCAGACTGCGGTGCGCTTTGCCGGCCTGGCGCGCGATGCGGCGTCAAGCGATGCGGTGCTGTATGAGAGCCTGATCGAACGGCAACTCAAGAACTCCGACTCGGCGCTCGGCAACAAGTCGCAGGACCACACGTTCAGGCCGCAGGTGACGACGTGGGACATGGACATGCTTAACGTCGAATCCCGCTTCGAGCTGCCGCGCGTCGTGGAGGCGCTCAAGAATCGCGGCCACGGCACGCTTTGCTTTTACGGAGCGCCGGGTACCGGCAAGACCGCTTTGGGCGAACACATCGCCAAGGCGCTCGGCAAGCCGCTGATCGTCAAGCGGGCGAGCGATCTGATGAGCAAATATGTGGGCGAGACCGAGCAGCAAATGGCGGCGATGTTCAAGCAGGCCGAAGCCGAAAACGCGGTGCTGCTGCTGGATGAAGCCGACAGTTTTTTGCAGGACCGGCGCGGCGCCCAGCGCACTTACGAAGTGACCGAAGTCAACGAAATGCTGCAAGGCATGGAGCGTTATCGCGGCGTGTTCGTCTGCACCACCAATCTGCTCGACCGCATCGACCAGGCCGCGCTGCGCCGCTTCACGTTCAAGATCAAATTCAAGCCGCTTTCGGCCGAGCAGCGCGAGCGTATGTTCGCGGTCGAGGCGCTGGCTGGCGACCCCGAGTTGCTGACCGCCTCGCTCAGGGCGCGGCTGGCGAAGCTCGATCAACTGTGCCCCGGCGACTTCGCGGCGGTGAAGCGCCAGACGGACATCCTCGCGGTGGAGTTCAGCGCCGACGAGTTCATCGAGCAGCTCGAGGCCGAGCACCGGATCAAACCCGAGGTGCGCGAGGTGCGCGGGATGGGGTTCGTGCACTGAGATCGACGCGTGCGCGTCAGAAAAAGTGTCGGATTTTTTTACACTCGCTCTATGGGAGCGACGTGCTCGATTGGCATCTTGATTTTTTTGATATTGCGTAACCAGTTGATCCACCTCAGGTTCTCGGGGTTTTCGGACGCGCGCGGGTTCCAGAAAACCCTGCTGGCGCAAATGTTGCTTACACAAGGACGGGCGGCCCATTCCACTTGAGTGAGACGAGTCGATCGTCTATTGCCCCGCTAGGCGCCGTCGACAAAGACAGCTTGGCATTTCCAAATCCTTAGAAAGCGCATCCCATGAATCCGTTGGTTGGTTTCCCCTCCTTTGCCCGACACGCGCGCGCGTTCGTCGCAACCGGTCTGTTGGCCGGTAGCCTGGTTTCCGCAAACACTGCCAACGCGTCGCTTGCATTCACCTTCGACTATTCCGGGAACACTGCGGGCGTGGGTTTTCTCGACCCGGTCAGCGGCGCTGCACGTCAGACGGCGCTGACTACGGCGGGCAACCTGTTTTCGACCATGTTCGGCAACTTCTTCACCAACATGGGCACGATCAACATGGGAGTGACCAGCACCGTCGACCCGAATGCGTCGACGCTGGCCTCGGCGTTCTCCAATTTCGTCAACGTGCCGGGCACCTTCGGTGGCGGCGAGGTGATCCGCAACAGGCTGATCAACGGCATCGATCTGAACGGCGCAGCCCTCGATGGCGGTGTCGACGTCAACTGGGGATATGCCTGGGAACTCGATCCGAACACTCCCGCGGTCGCGCCCGGACCAGGTCAGACCTTCGACCTCTACGCCGCGCTATTCCACGAATTTACTCACGCGCTCGGCTTCGGCAGCGAGATCTCCGGCGACCCGGCGGGCGACCGCTTCGGCCAAGGCGGCGACGGCAGTGGTTCGCCCGGAAGCTGGTCCCGATGGGACCAGTTCCTCAGCACCTGCGCAATAGTGGGAACGCCGCTTGTCAACGGCGCGACTTACACGGTCAGCACCGCTGCGGTCGCCGATGCCAGGGCCAATGGTGGTTGCTTCGTCGGCATCAACGCGATGGCCGCGAACGGCGCTGGACCGGTGCAGTTGTTTGCCAACCCCGACCAAAGCCACCTGGACACTGGCACTTTCCCGACGGCGATGATGAAGCCCGATCGCGACTACGGCCCGCAGGAAGCGCGCATCTATAACGGCGTGGAAGTGGGCATCCTGACCGACCTCGGCTACACCCGCGTAACCGTGGGCAACAACGTGCCGGAACCTGGCTCGATCGCGCTGATCCTGGCCGGACTGGCAGGCCTGGTGCTGACGACGCGCCGCAAAGCCTGATTCGGCGGCCAATGCCTGTGATGGCCGAATCCGGGCGACCGGGTTCGGCTTTTGCCTTTTCGAAGGGCATAAGAATGCAAAGGCCAAACGAATGAAAGCGCCCCACCAGCCATGGCGACGATGGATCGATATTGCACTTTGCATCGCTGCAACGAGCGTCGCTGCGATTTCCATTGCCATCGCCGCTGAGCGTTCCGTGTCAACCCGCCCCACCAGTGCCTGGCCGCCTTTCGACTACCGGCTGGGCGACGCCGGCGTGAGCGTGCGCAGGCTCCCCGCTCACGGGCTGGCTCCGCTGAACTTGCTGCTCGCCGGCTCCGGCCGCGCCTCATTCGAGCATGACGGAAAAACGCAGCCTTTCGCGCTGGCGCCGGACGTCTTCCTGCCGATCGTCAACGCGCTGTACCAGACTCGCTTCTTCGACCTTCCCGATCGGCTGCTGCCACGGCGCTCGATTTTCCTGAAGGACGATGGTTCGGTTGGCACGCAGGCCACGCGGATGCATGATGCGGCGACCACGATCGTGTGCTTCACATTGCCGCAGTTTCAAAAATGCGTCAGCTACGAGTTGGATGCACCGCCGGAGTTGGAGCAACTGGTGCAGCGATTGCTGGCCGACGCCCGCAAGTGGACGGCGCCGGCCGCACCGTCGAAGTAGCCGTTCCTTGCGCGCTCAACCGGGCAGGCGATCTGCGGCAAAACGGTCCGCTGCCGGCGTGAGAGGGCCGAATGGGGGGTAAATTTCATCGAGCGTGAAGAGGCAGGCTTGATACCGTCGCCTGTCGACCATCGAGCCACTCTACTGCTACCCAACCGCTGACACTGGCGTCACCGGCCCCTCGCTGCCCCGAAACCGCACCGCCGCCTGCCGCGTGACCTCTCCCAGCAGCTCCTCGCGTGCCTGCACCTCGCGCAGCCAGCGCGCATCGTTGCGGTTGTGCTCCACGTCGGCCATCAGCAGCGCCAGCCCCGCGCCGGCGTCGAGGCTCTCGGCATGGCGCGCGATCTGGCGCATCGTGAGCGCAATGTGGTCGCGCAACTGCATGTGGGTTCCGGTGGCAGGGTCGACATAAATCGCGTCGAGTCCGAAGCGGCAGGCCTGGAACCGATTAAAGGTGTAGACCAGGTAATCGTCCTCGAGCGGCACGAACGGGCTCGCATGCAGGAACCAGGCGGCGAGCGACTGCACGAATCCGGCCAGCGCGGCAGCCTTTTCGATGGTCAACGGTGTGTCGAACACTCTAATTTCAACGGTGCCGAACTCAGGCTTGGGCCGGATGTCCCAGTAAAAATCCTTCATGCTGCTGACCACGCCGGTGCGCGCTACTTTTGCGAAGTAGGCCTCGAACTCGGCCCAAGACAAGGTGAATGGCGCGCGGCCCGAAAGCGGAAACGCGAACACCGAATTGAGCCGGGCTGAATCGAAAGCCGTGTCCTGCCCCTGCACGAACGGCGATGAAGCCGAGAGCGCGATGAAGTGCGGTATGTAGCGCGACATGCGGTGCAGCATCAAGAGCGCGCCGTCCGCATCCGGGCAGCCGACGTGCACGTGCTGGCCGAACACGGTGAACTGCTTGGACAGGTAGCCGTACAGCTCGGACAGCTTCTTGAAGCGCGGCGTTTCGTAGATGCGCCTCTCGTGCCACTGTTGAAACGGATGCGTGCCGCCGCCCACCACCGCGATGTTCAGCTTGTCCGCGCATTTGACGAGCGCGTCGCGCGTTTGCGAAAGCTGCGCGAGCGCCTCGGAGCTGTTGAGGCAGACGCCGGTGGAGATCTCGATCATGCTCGAGGTGATCTCGGGCACCACCGCGCCAGGCAAGTCCTTTTTGGCCATCAGCCGCAGGATGTCCTCAGCATAGGGCGCCATGTCGTAGTCGTTGGTGTTGACCAGTTGCAGCTCGAGCTCGATGCCGAGCGACAGCGCGGCCGAAGGGTTGAACGGCTCCAGGCTCATCCGACCCCCGCGCGGTTCATTCCGAAACCTCGTCGCCGCGTCCGTCGTCGAGCGGGATCCGCCCCGAGTCGCGCAGGAACGGCGGGTTCGACGACAGTGGCTTGCCGCCTTCGCCGGCGCGATACAGCGCATACGCGGCCAGCACCGCGCCCAGCACTTCGGTCACGAGGATCGCGGGCAGCGCAATGTCGGCCGCCGCCGCGCCGATGGTGGGCGAGGTGGTCGCGAACTGCGATGCCAAAAGTAGCGCGACCGACGACATCGGCGCCATCGCGCAGCCGACCCAGAAGGTTTGCGGAAGCCGCATGCCGCTTCCAACGCTGGCGATCGCCAGCCCGAAGGCCTTGGCCACGAATCGCGCCGCGACCAGCGCTAACGCGAAGCCGGCGATCGCAACGCCCCATTCGGCCTGCGCCGCCACGGTGGAGACCAGCACGAACATCAGCATGACGAGCAGCGACGCCGCGGTGCCGAGCTGACGGGTATCGCTCCAGGGCCGGGGGCTGATCTGCTTGAGCATCAATCCCGCGAGCAAAGCCGACAGCGCCGCCGAGCCGCCGAAGTGGTCGGCCAGCGCCGCGCCGGCCGCGATCAGCGCGAGCAACAATATCGACGTGTTCTCGCTGGTCGGATTCATCACCGCGAGCGCCGCGCGCATGACCGCCGTGACAAGAAGCGCAACGACGAGCGAGACCCCCAGCACCGACAGCGCCGCAAAAACGGTGCCGTCGGCCGAACCATCGCGCGGCAACGCCGCCAGCCGCGCCATCGCGGTGCCCACGGCCAGCGCGTAGAGCGTATTCAGGGTCGACAGCACGATCGAGCGCTCGGTCACCGGCCCCGAAGCCCGCATGTCCATGACCACGCGCGTGAGCACCGAGGGCGATGCGGCGATCGCGATCACCGCCAGCGGCCGTGCGAGCGCGGCCGGCACACCCAAGGCATGCAGCAGCGCGAACACCGCCGCGAATGTGGCCAGCGACTCGACCAGGCTTTGCACCAGCACCATCGGGTTGTGGCGGAACCAGCGCAGCGAGATGCGCGCGCCGGCATCGAAAAGCACCACCGCGATCCCGAGCTCCAGCAGGAACAGGCCGATGCCCGACAGCGGCCAGGCCGCGCCCGGAAACCCAATCAGCCCCACCACCGTGCCGACGGCCGCATAGCCGACCAGCTTGGGCAGTCCCGCATGGCGTTGCGTGAGCGAGCCCGCCGCCGACGCGAGCGCGAGCAACAGCGACCACTGCACCACCATGATGCCCATCGAGGGGTGCGACCAGTCGGGCCAGCGGGCAAGCAGATCGCTCAACTCGATGGCCGTGAAGATCAGTGCAGCACGCGCGGCGCGCCGCCTGTGGCATCGAGCACGAACGCGGGGATCTCGACCTCGAAGCGCTCGCCGTCGTCCGCCACGCAAAAATAGCTGCCGCGCATCGCGCCGCTGGCGGTGCGCAGCCGGCAACCGCTGGAGTACTGAAACGATTCGCCCGGTTTGAGCAGCGGCTGGTGCCCGACCACGCCGAGCCCTTTGACTTCCTCGACCTTGCCGTTCGCGTCGCTGATGATCCAGTGCCGCGCAATAAGCTGCGCCGCGACGCTGCCGCTGTTGGTCACGGTGACGGTGTAGGCAAATCCGAACACTTGCTGACGCGGCTCGGACTGCTCTGGCAGGAAACTGGGCTCGACCTCGACCGAGAACTGGTATTTGGCGGGGGATGAAGGCATGTGGCGCATGTTAACTGCGACAATTTCAGCCAATGAACCGACCAGAAGCCACCCCCGCCCGCTCGCACCGCATCGCACCGTCCATTCTCTCGGCCGATTTCGCGCGCCTTGGCGACGAACTGCGCGCCGTGATCGCCGCCGGAGCCGACTGGATCCACTTCGACGTGATGGACAACCACTACGTGCCCAACCTCTCCTTCGGCCCGATGATCTGCGAGGCGCTCAGGCCGCACGCGATTCGCACCGACGGCAGCAAGGTGCCGCTCGACGTGCACCTGATGGTGCAGCCAGTCGACGCGCTGGCCGAAGCGTTCGCCAAAGCCGGCGCCGATCACATCAGCTTTCACCCCGATGCGTCGATCCACGCGCACCGCACGATCCAGACCATTCACG
>JBDTRV010000112.1:0-7390 GCA_039931475.1 Burkholderiales bacterium
ACCGTGATCGCGCGGGAAACTGGGCCGCTGATCACGCGCTCACAGTCGCCCATGTCGGCATCGTCGGAGTGGGCGGCGCAAATAGCAGAGTGAATCAGTCTTATATTTCCATAAGTCTAGAACTACGGATATGATCGAGACATGAGCAAACCAGCGCGAACCTCGTCGCAAGCAGTACCCGTCTATGCCCGGATGCTGTCGGCACTGGGCACCGAGCCGCGATTGCGGATATTTCGTTTGCTGCTCAGCGCACATCCGCAGGGCCTGATCGTCGGCGACATCGCCGCCGAGCTGGCCATTGCGAACTCCACCTTGTCGCACCATCTGGACAAGCTCAAGAACGAAGGTCTCGTCAAGGTGCGCCGTGAGGGCACGTTCCTTTGGTATTCGGTCGACACCTTGGCTGTGCAAGACCTGATGCAGTTCCTGTATGCGGAGTGCTGCACCCGCAACAAGGCCATCGAACCGCAGAAGATCGTCTGCTGCAACTAACCCACTGGAGAAGTCAATGAACCCATCGAGCAATGTCAAGGATGTCGTCAAGGAGAAGTATGGGCAGGCGGCAACGCGCGTCGCGCGCGGCACCGCGAACAGTTGCTGCGGCGCCGCCGCGGCAAGCTTTGGCAGCTCCGACCCGATCACCTCGAACCTGTACGACAGCACCCAGGCCGGCGACGTGCCCGAGAAGGCCCTGCTGGCCTCACTGGGCTGCGGCAATCCGACGGCGCTGGCCGAGCTGAAGGCCGGCGAGACGGTGCTCGACCTGGGCTCGGGCGGCGGTATCGACGTGTTGCTCTCGGCGCGGCGAGTCGGCCCCACCGGCCGCGCCTTCGGCCTGGACATGACCGACGAGATGCTGGCCCTGGCCGAGGAGAACAAACGCAAGAGTGGGTTGGAGAACGTGCATTTTCTCAAGGGCGAAATCGAGAACATCCCTTTGCCTGACAACTCGATGGATGTGATCATTTCCAACTGCGTCATCAACCTGTCCGCCGACAAGGACCGGGTGCTCAGCGAAGCATTCCGCGTGCTGAAGCCTGGTGGCCGATTCGCGGTGTCCGACGTGGTCGTGCGTGGCGAGGTGCCGCCGGCCATTCGAAGGAACATGGAACTGTGGGTCGGTTGTGTCGCCGGCGCGCTGTCGGATGCGCAGTACCTCGCCAAGCTCGCCTTGGCCGGCTTTGCGCAGGCCGCCATTGAAGTGACGCGCGTCTACACGGTCGAAGACGCGAGCGAATTCCTCGCCGGCCAGAGCGATGACCTTCAGCAACTCGCTCGTCAGGTCGACGGCAAGTTCGTCAGCGGATTCATCCGGGCCGTCAAGCCGCTCGCCGACGGGCCGCAGGCCGGCACAGCGGCCGCTGGAAGCGCCTCACCCGCCAAGGCGGGGTGTTGTGGTCCGAGCTGTTGCAGCGGTTGATGCCGTCACACGCCTGAACGGGCTGCGACAGCCGTCCTCACATCAACCCGGTGCATCCGTCCGCGCGCCAAGCAATGCATCGATTCGCTCGGCCTCGTACCCCAACTCCTCCAGCACTTCCCGCCCATGCTCCCCTACATGCGGCGCGCGCCCCGGCGCCGGCTTTTCAGCGTCGCCGAAACGCACGGCGGCCTTGGCCAGCCGCACGGTGCCGGTGTCGCCATGGTCGATCTCCGCCAGCGTTTTGCTGTGCACCACTTGCGGATCGGTCAGCACGCCGGCGCGCTTGTTGACCTTGCCGATCGGCACGCCTGCGGCGCGCAACGTGTCGACGAGTTCATCGGTGTCGTGCGTGCCGGTCAGCGATTCGAGCAGCGGCACGAGCTGGGCCACGTTGTGGCGCCGGGAGTTGGCGGCGGCAAAGCGGGAGTCGGTTGCCAGATCGGGACGGCCCAGGCCGCGGCACAGGTTCTCGAATTCGTCGGCCTGTGGGTACATCGCGGCAACGTGGCCGTTCCTGGTGCGCAGGGGTTTTTGAAAGATGCCGAACTCGGGGAACGGTGGCGGCGGGTCGCTGACGAAGGTGAGATTGTTCATCGCGTCCGGCCACTGGAAGGCGAGCGCGGCGTCGAGCAT
The DNA here is from genome assembly GCA_039931475.1 of Burkholderiales bacterium. Lineage (GTDB taxonomy): Bacteria > Pseudomonadota > Gammaproteobacteria > Burkholderiales > Burkholderiaceae_C > JBBPYC01. Next base: position 2,057 of record JBDTRV010000112.1, read on the forward strand.
CGAAAGCGTGAGGGTCGTGCCCTTGCCGCTGCGCTCGCGCGCGAACAGTGCCGCGCTGATCGCTTGCGCGGCGTTCAACGCGCTCAGCTTGTCGCAGACGGTGGTGGCCAGCAGAGTCGGCTCGCCAGTGATCTGGTTCGGATGCGATGCACTCATGCCGGAGACGGCCTGGATCACCGCGTCGTAAACCCGCCCGCCGGCGTACGGACCCTCCGGGCCGAAGCCGCTGATCGAGACGTAGATGAGGCGTGGATTGGCGGCGCACAGCACGTCCGATCCCAAGCCCAGCCGCGCCATCGCGCCGGGGCGAAAGTTCTGCACCAGCACGTCGGCGCGCTGGGCCAGTTCGTGCACGACCTTGAGATGGTCCTTGCGCTTGAGATCGAGCGCGATCGATCGTTTGCCGTGGTTGCAGGCAAGGAACATGGCAGACAGATCGCCCTTGGACGGGCCGATGCGACGCGACTGATCGCCAGCCGGCGGCTCGACTTTGATCACGTCCGCGCCTTGGTCGGCCAGCAGCGCGCAGGCCATGGGCCCTGAAATCACGGCCGAGAGGTCAAGCACGCGCACGCCGGCCAGCGGCAGGTTTTCGTTCTGATCTTTCAAACTTGTCTCCCGATCCATGCGCGAAAAAGTAGCTCGGAGTTCGACCAGAGGTTGATGGACGGTTTGCTACTGTTTCGCTAGCTAGAAACGACCACTACACCAGCGGCGAGGCCATAAAACGTTGCGATTTTCAACTTCGGTAACGGTCCAAGCGATCGAGCGGAAGCCGGACGTTCCCGCTGAGTGAAGGGCGCGGCTTGCCGGAACGACACGCGATGCGCGGCGGCGCGAGACACGGGCCAGCCCATTCGCGCTCGCGCGTGCTCACCGAATCTTCAACCGCCCTTCCCCACCCGCAACGATCTCGCCGACCTCGACCGCGGAGTCGAACCCGTGCCGTTTGAACACGGCCAGCACGTCGGCCACCGAGTCGGCGGCGCATGACACCAGCAGCCCGCCGCTGGTTTGCGGATCGGTCAGCAAGGCTCGATCGGTGCTCGAAAAATTCTTGGGCAGATCCACGCTCGATCCGTAGCCGTCCCAGTTGCGGCCCGATGCGCCGGTGATCATGCCTTGCGCCGCCAGTTCGCGAACGCCGGTGAGCAGTGGCACCTTGGCCCAGTCGATCGCCACGTCCGACTTCGCGCCGCGCGCGAGTTCCAGCGCATGGCCGGCCAAGCCGAAGCCGGTCACGTCGGTCAGTGCGTGCACTCCATCCAGGTCAGCCAGCTCGGGGCCAGGGGTGTTCAGCTTGGTGGTGACGGCGATCATCTGGGCGTATCCGGCATCGGACAGTTGCTCCTTCTTGAGCGCGGCCGACAGCACGCCCACGCCCAGCGGCTTGCCGAGGATCAGCCGGTCGCCCACCCTTGCGCCGTCGTTGCGCTTGACTTTTTTCGGATGCACCACGCCCAGGGCGACGAGGCCGTAGATCGCCTCGACCGAGTCGATCGTGTGGCCGCCCGCAATCGGGATGCCGGCCTCGCGGCAGACCGATTCGCCGCCTTCCAGAATCCTGCCGATCACCTCGGTCGACAGCACGTTGACCGGCATCCCCACCAGCGCGAGCGCAAGGATCGGCTTGCCGCCCATCGCATAAACGTCGCTGATCGCGTTGGTGGCGGCGATGCGGCCGAACTCGAACGGGTCATCCACGATCGGCATGAAGAAGTCGGTGGTGGCGATCAGCGCGATGTCGTCCGTCAGCTTGTAGACGGCGGCGTCGTCGGCGGTGTCGATGCCCACCAGAAGCTCGGGCGGCACGGGCATCTTGTTGGTGTTCTTCAGAATCTCGGAGAGCACTCCGGGCGCAATCTTGCAGCCGCAGCCGCCGCCGTGCGAGAGGGATGTGAGGCGCGGAGTCTTGGGGAAATTTTCAGGGGCGTTCATCGAGGCTTCTCCTTCGTGGATTTGAATAGATCATCGAGCACTCTGAGCAACGTGGCGCGCTCGCGGGCCGGCTCGAACAGAGGGGCGCGCACCGTGCACTGGAGCGCGAGGTTTTCCAGTATCGCCGGGTCTTCGCGGCAGCGCACGAGCAAGGCCGCCAGCGCGTCGGCATCGCCGACGTCGAAATAACCGCCGTAATCCTCGCCCAACATACCGACGTTGCCCGGAATGCGGCTGGCGAGCACCGGGGTACCGCTGCGGATGGCTTCCATCACGACATGGGCGCCGCCTTCCATCTTGCTCGCGTGGACCAGCACGTGCGCGCGCTGGATGCGGCCGCGCGTCGCAGTGTGCGGCAGCGCGCCAAACCAGCGATACGTCGGCATGGCAATGGCGAGCGCCGCGGCTTGCGCGCCGAGTTCGGGATCGAGCGGCGCGCCGATGTGGTCGAGCAGGATGTCTGGGCGACCGCCGAGGAGCCGCGCGGCTTCAAAGTAGGTTCGAGGCGACTTTTCATCGCGCAAGTGGCCGACCATCAGCGCGCGCAGGTGCCTTAGCGGTTTCACGAGCGGCTTGCGCGCGGGTGTGGATTGGAACGAGACGACTGCCTTGTCCCGGTGCCGCGTGGGAAGGTCGTCCGGCGCGCGTTCGTGCAGCACGATCAGGCGGTCGGCCAGATCGAGCGAACGCATCGCGCTTTCGTCCCGATGAATGTCGCGATACAGATCGGTGCCGGTCAGAACCACGACGAGCGGCTTGCCAGGCTGCTGCTTCGACCAGCGCTGGATCGACTCCGCCGATCGCCTTGCGTGCAGCGCGATCAGCGCATCGGCCGGCTCGGCCTGCCAACGGTCGGTCAGCGCAATTCGATAATGGTCTTCGAGCAACCGCGACCAGCGCCAGGCGGTTTGCCAGTTACCGTTGTTGGCATCGGCCAGCGCCGGCGTCACCAAACACACCAAAGGAAGGGACATGACGAGCGTTATACAGGCATCACCCGCGTGCAACCTGTTGCCGCAGGGCCAGGCAATGCGACACGCCGATCCGGCGCGGATCGCGGTGGCACTCACCGAAAGCCGCGCGGAGTTGCTCGCCATGTGGGGTGGCTTTGAGCGCACGCTCGGGGCCGGCGGTCTGCGCATCGGCTACGACCCGGTGTTGAACCTGCCGCTCTGGGAGCTGGGCCATATCGGCTGGTTCGAGGAATGGTGGATCGCGCGCAATCGCGATCGAGCGCGCGGTATCCACTACGACGCGGCGCTTGCGCGCGCTCCGTCGCTTTTGCCCGGCTCCGATGCGCTGTACGACTCGGCCAACGTGGAGCACACGCGGCGCTGGCAGCTCGATCTGCCGGGCGCGGATGAGACACGCGGCTACTTGTCCGATGTGCGTGACGCGACGCTCGCGCTACTCACCCAAAGCCGCTCGGACGATGATGCTTTGTACTTCTTCAGGCTTGTGCTGTTTCATGATGCGATGCACCGCGAGGCGTGGCGGATGATGGCGCAGCATCTCGGGATCGACCTGGGGCTCGGGATCACGCATCCGGTTGCGCACGAGCGCGTCGCTGACAGTCAATGGCAGGTGCCCGGCGGTTTGCGACGCATCGGCGCGAGCGGGGGCGGCTTCGCGTTCGACAACGAACTGAAGGCGCACGAGCAGGTGGTCGAATCGTTTGGCATCGACCGTGCGGTGGTGCCCTGGCGGCGCTACTTGCCATTCATCGAAGCCGGTGGCTATGACGATGAACGCCTTTGGCCTTTCGATGGCTGGCAGTGGCGCAAACAGCACAGCAACGGTATGCCGCTGCATTTGCGGCGCTCGGGCGATGGCTGGCAACAGCACCGATTCGGGCGCTGGTTGCCGATCGAGCTAGACGCGCCAGCGCTTCATCTCACCGCGCATGAAGCCGCCGCATGGTGCCGCTTTGCCGGCCGGCGCCTGCCGACCGAATTCGAATGGGAAACGGCGGCGGTGCTTGCAATGGAGCTGCGCGAACCATTTGACTGGGGCCGCGTCTGGGAGTGGACGGCCAGCCCTCATGCACCCTACCCGGGTTTCATGGCGCATCCGTATCGCGAGTATTCCGCGCCGTTTTTCGACGGCCGGCCAGTGCTGCGCGGCGGATCGTGGGCAACCGATCCGATCCTTTTGCATCCGCGCTATCGCAACTATTTTTCGGCCAACCGTGCCGACGTGTACGCGGGTTTGCGCTCGTGCACGGCTTCGTAGGACACGGCCGCGAAGTCCATATGCGGCGCGCGGACTTTGCGCGCTCACGTTCTAATGCACCTTCGTCCAACCAAAAACGAAAAAATTTTATGCGTCGTCTATTTCGCTTCCGATGGCTCCAGGCGCTGCTCGCCATCCTGTGCCTGTCGTTCACTTTCTCGGCGCTGGCACAGCAAAAGACGCTGAAGGTCACGGCGATTCCGGATGAGTCCCCGACCGAACTCGCGCGAAAGGCGGAGCCGCTGATGAAATACCTGTCGGAAAAAACCGGCATGAAGGTCGAATTCACGCCGGTGACCGACTACGCGGCGGCGGTCGAAACCCTCATCAACGGCAAGATCGACATGGCCTGGTTCGGCGGCTTCACGTTCGTGCAGGCCAATGCGCGAAGCGGCGGCAAGGTGATCCCGCTGGTGCAGCGCGCGGAAGACGAGCGGTTCAAGTCAGTTTTCATCACGGCCGATCCCGCGATCAAGACGCTGGCCGACCTCAAGGGCAAGACGTTCAGCTTCGGCTCCCAAAGCTCGACCAGCGGCCATCTGATGCCGCGCAACTTTTTATTGAAGGGCGGCATCGACCCGGACAAGGACTTCAAGCGCGTGGCCTACAGCGGCGCGCACGATGCGACGGTGGCGGCGGTCGAATCGGGCAAGGTCGATGCGGGCGCGCTCAACATCTCGGTCTGGGACAAATTGCTCGAGAAAAAGCGGGTGGACACCTCGAAGGTACATGTGTTCTACACAACACCTCCGTACTACGACTACAACTGGAGCGTGAGCGCGAACATGCCCGAGGCGCTGCGCGAAAAAATCAGGCAGGCGATGCTCGATCTGAACCCGGACACGCCCGAAGGCAAGGCGATCCTCGACCTGCAGCGCGCGACGAAGTTCGTGCCGACCAAGCCCGAGAACTACCAGGGCATCGAGGAAGCGGCGAAGAACGCGGGGCTGCTCTGATCTTCCCTACGTCATTGCAACCGTCCACGAGACCGCCGCCTGCGTGAAGGTCGAACTGCGTCGCGTACAGGCCCGCCATCCGGCGGCTGCGGCCGGCGCCACGGCGTTACGCAACGTGAGTCTTGTCGCGGCGCCGGGCGAGCGGGTCGCGCTGATCGGCCCGTCGGGCGCGGGAAAGACCACGTTGCTGCAGGTCGTGGCCGCCGCG
>JBDTRV010000113.1:0-7341 GCA_039931475.1 Burkholderiales bacterium
GGCACCGATCAGAACTGCTCCTTCGCCCCCAGAAACCGCCACTGCCCAAGGGGCAATTGCGCGAGCGCAATGGCGCCGATGCGCACCCGCTTGAGGCCCACGACTTTCAAGCCCACCTGCTCGCACATGCGCCGAATCTGCCGCTTCTTCCCTTCGGTCAAAACGAAGCGCAACTGCTCCGGGTTCTGCCATTCCACCTGAGCCGGTTTCAACGCCGCGCCGTCCAGCTCGAGGCCATGGCGCAGGCGCGCGAGGTGTTCGGCCGGAAAACTGGCTTGCGGATTGCTCGCGACCGGGCCGAAGTTCACCCGCACCAGGTATTCCTTTTCCATTTCGGCATCCTCGCCGATCAACTGGCGCGCGATGCGGCCATCTTGCGTCAGCACGAGCAGGCCGGTCGAATCGATGTCAAGGCGCCCGGCGGGCGCGAGGCCGCGCAGTTGCGCCGCCGCGAAGCGGGTGTGGCTCGAATCGCCCATCCAGTGGCTGCGCTGACCGATCAGGCTCACCGCCGGCTGATGCCCGTCCTCGGCCTGCCCGCTCACGTAGCCGACCGGCTTGTTCAGAAGAATCGTGACCTGGCTGGCCTGCTGACCGCGCGCGCGGCGGTCGACCTCGATGCGAGCGCTGTCCGCAACTTTCAGCCCGATCTGCGCGACCGCGCCATCGACCAGCACCCAGCCTTGCGCGATCCATTCGTCCGCCTCGCGCCGCGAACACAGGCCCAATTCGGCCATGCGCTTGTTCAGGCGGGTCAGGGGGGCATCATCGGTTCCAGCGGGCATGGCGGATTGGTTTGTTATTGAAATGATAGCTGTTGAAGCCCGTGGGGCGGGCGGGAATGGCATTTCTCGTTTGATTTTTCGACCGTATCCAGTGGATCGGGCACAAAATCGTCACGTCGGCGCCACAGGCATCGGCCGCCGCCATTGTCCCTGACTGCCACACGTTGGAAAGGCCAGCATGAGCAAGCCCGGAAAAATGACCGTCTGCCGCGGCAAAGCCTGAAGCCGTTGCCCGCCAACCGCGGCTGTCGGACATCGCGCCGATGCCGGCGCAAGCTGGTGAGCAATTCATCAGCTGCGACCCGGCCGATCGCATGGCGGTCGATGCGCTCGCGAAGGTGAAACAACAAGCTGGCGGCAAATCAAGACTGCCTGTTCAATGGCAGCGGCGAGCCGTACCGCGCCCTGTGGAGGCCCGTCCGCCACTATCCGAGAACGATCGGGCGGCCCAATGCCAGGGCGGCGGCTTCGTCAGGAGGGGTCGTACGAGCCAGGTTGAATAAGGCGATTTGCGATAGAAAACTGCCTTTTTCGATCTGCCATTATTGATTGTTCGCTACAAAACAAATAGCGTCAACTGGCCCACGCGCTGTAAATCGGCTCCGCGTCGTCGTGCGCCTTGCCGAGCTGCGCGCGAAACAACAACTCGTCGGCGTGGCGCAAGCGGCGGCACACCTCGCGCCCGATGTTCATCTGGATCAGCGTGAACTGCTCGGCGTCGCGCTCGAACAGAGCGTGCAGGTGGGCGGCCGTCAGTTCGATCGCCTCGCACGCTTCGTCGGCCCGCACCGACGCGCTGCGCGGGCACAGGTCCATCAGCGCCATCTCGCCGAAGCAATCGCCGGCCTCGAGCTCGTGCAGCACGACCTCCCGACCCTCCCAGCTCTTGAACACCGAAGCGCGGCCTGATTCCAGCACGAACATCGAGCTGGCTTCCTGATGCTCGTGAAAGAACAGTTCGCCGGCGTCGCGGCGGGTCGGGCAGGAGCGTTCCAGCAGGAATTGCAGCAGCTCCTCGCGGATCGCGCCGAAGATCGGCATTGCCTGCAGCAGCCCGATTCGCCGTGACGTGATGGTATTCATGAGGAAGTTGCGGCAAGTGCCGGCTCGGCTGAGAGCCCAGTGTATTGAAATCGGCTGGGGCCGGCGGCCGCCTCGCAATACGCCCGGCGGATCACCGAGATATGCGGGCCGCTTTGCGCTTTTGCATGGCCGCGCGCATGATCGTTCGTGGCCCGGCATTCGAATGCCGCTTGCCACGATGTTTGCTACTACCACGGAGATGCCTTCATGAACCTATCGACATCCTTTTCAAGAACCTGCGGCGCCGCCGCCGTGGCGCTGGCGCTCGGCCTCGCGGCCGGCTCGGCCCTCGCCGCCGACACCAAACTCGACGGCAGCGAGGAAGTGCCGCCGGTCACCACGTCGGCCACCGGCGAGAACATGGTCAAGGTCGCGGCGGATGGTGCTGTCAGCGGCAAGGTGACGACCAAGGGAATCGACGCCACCGCGGCGCACATTCACAACGGGGCCAAGGGCAAGAATGGCCCGGTCATCATCCCGCTCAAGAAAGGCGACGGCGGCGACTTCATGGTGCCAGCCGACGCCAAACTGACCGAGGCCCAGATGAAGGATTACAAGGACGGCAACCTGTACGTGAACGTGCACAGCGCGGCGCATCCGGGCGGTGAGATCCGGGATCAGATGGAGCCGTAACCCACAGAAGGGCGAGGCTCTTCGGGGCGGGGCGCAAGAAAAGCGGGGTGGGAAACCACCCCGATTGCGCCGCTTTCGGGCTTGTGCGATGGTTTGGCGAAACCAAAGCAAGGAGACAGCCCGGTGCCATTGATTTCACCGTTGCGCCGTTAGCCTCGGGCTTTGATCGCCGCACGTACAGGCTGGCAAGGTCACGCCGCTTGCGGTCACCAGTCGCAAGCGCCCGCTGCTTGCGCCAGAAATTGTGACGACCGCCGCGGTGGGCCGGAACGAACGTCAGGTCGAGGTGCCGTATGTCGCCATGGTGCCGACTGCCACGCCCGAGCCGGTGATGACCGCATTGCGTAAGGCGATAAGCGGTGCGCTGGCCCAGTCCGACGTGCGCGAAAAGCTCGCCAAGTTGAACCTGTTTGTCGAAGCCGTCGGGGGCAAGGAAGCGGAAGAAGCACTGGCTAAGCAGCGCGAGCGCTATGGGCGAATCATCAAGTCGATCGGAACCAAAGTCGAGTAGCGGCGCCGGACGCGGACGCTCGCCGCGCGCTGGTACGGCTTAGGACGTAGGACGCGGCCCACTCGCACTGCTGGCGTTTTTGCGACAAGCGCGCGCCAGCGCCAACGCGGATGATGGCGGGATGCAAGACCCATCGCGCCTTTCCCCTTTTTTTCCCGTCCGCTTGGTACGTTCCCACATCAGCACATTGCGGGTTCCGAGTTCAAGCCCGCGCCGCAACAGCGAAGGCCGTGCGCGGCCACTGGTCTGCGTCGCGATCGCCACGGCGATGCTGCTTGCCGGTTGCGCCGACACTGCTTCGCTCCCAGTTGCCGCCGGCACCGGCCCGAATCCGGTGCTGCCCAAGCCCGATGAGTCGCTGTTCCCCACCGTCAATATCGCGCCAGCGATCGGCTGGCCGGCCGGAGCGGCACCCCAGCCAGCTCCGGGTTTGACCGTCACCGCGTTCGCCAACAACCTTGCTCATCCGCGCTGGCTGCTGGTGCTGCCGAACGGCGACGTGCTGGTCGCTGAAACCGGCGCGCCGCCCAAGCCCGAGGATGGGAACGGCATCAAGGGCTGGATCATGGGCCTGGTGATGAAAAAGGCCGGCTCCAACGTCAAGAGTGCGAACCGCATCAGCCTGTTGCGTGACACCGATGGCGATGGCGTGGCGGATCTGAAGACGCCGTTCATCGAAGGCCTGAACTCGCCGTTCGGCATGGACCTCGTGGCAGGCACGCTTTACGTGGCCAACACCGACGCCGTGCTGGCGTTTCCGTATGTCGAAGGCGCCACCAGCATCACCGCCCAAGGCCGGGAGGTCGTCAAACTGCCCGCCGGCCCGATCAACCACCACTGGACCAAGAACCTGATCGCGAGCAAGGACGGCAAGAAGCTCTATGTGACGACCGGCTCGAACAGCAACATCGCGGAAAACGGCATCGACGCTGAAGAGGGCCGCGCCGCGATCTGGGAAGTGGACATCGCAACCGGCGCGCACCGCATCTTCGCGAGCGGCCTGCGCAATCCCAACGGCCTGGCATGGGAGCCGAAAACCGGCGCGCTGTGGACGGCGGTGAACGAGCGTGACGAAATCGGCGGCGACCTGGTGCCCGATTACATGACGTCCGTCAAGGACGGCGCGTTCTACGGCTGGCCGTGGAGCTACTACGGCCAGCATGTGGACGAGCGCGTGAAGCCGCCGAACCCGGGGATGGTCGCGAAGGCGATCGCGCCCGACTACGCGCTCGGCCCGCACACCGCATCGCTCGGCCTGGCTTGGTCGGCCGGCAATGCGCTGCCTGCACGTTTTGCAAGCGGCATGTTCGTCGGCCAGCACGGCTCGTGGAACCGCAAGCCAGCCAGCGGCTACAAGGTGATTTTCGTGCCGTTCGAAGGCGGCAAGCCATCGTCGCCCACCCCGATCGACGTGCTGACCGGCTTCCTGAGCCCCGAAGGCAAGGCCTATGGCCGGCCGGTGGGCGTGGCGATCGACCAGCGCGGCGGGCTACTGGTGGCGGACGACGTGGGCAACGCGGTGTGGCGAGTTAGCGCCCCGGCTGGCACGCGTTGAGGCGCGCCGCAACGCCGTCTTTTGAAACAAAAATTGCCGTTGCCGCTCGTCAGCAATAGGTTTATAGCTATCTAATTAGTAGCGAAACAGACTTTGGATGCCGTGCGTCACTCGGCCCGCGCGGCAGGCAGGGATCGGACGCAACGCACCTTTTGCAGGCAACGGCCGCGCCGCCATCGGCACGCAATGCAAAACGCTGCCGTTCGCCCGACCGCGACGCCGCTCGCGCCGCGATGGGTGATGCCTGACTCGCACAGCCGCTATGGCTTCTGCTTCATCCGCACATCGGCAAACCATGCAACCGTCGACCCGCCGGTCTCGTCCGAATCGCAAAACAGGCCGATGTCCGTCACGCTGGCAGGCGCCGCGTCCTTCCAGATGTGGCGATAGATCGCCAGCAGATCGACCTGTTCGCTGTGCCACCTGCCAACGTTCGCAGCGCCGCCGTTGGCCACGTAATGCGGGAACCCGTCGATGAACTTGTAGTCTCCCGCGCCGAGCAGCTTGTTGCCCCAGACGATCTCCATGCTGCGCTTTTCGCCCGCCTCGGTGCGAAAGCTGATGATCAGGCGGGCGGGGTGATCGTCGCCCGCCTTGGTCCGCTCGTCGACGTCGCTTTCGATCGGCCGCTCGATCAACCAGCGCCACGCAAGGATCGGATAGGCCTGCAAGTCGATCGCGACCGCGCGCATCAGCATCGAGGCGCTCGCATCGGTCTCAAGCCGGATTGCCGGCACGCCGTCTTTCACGCCGAAGGACATTTGCATCGGCGCACGGGTCCAGAACGTGCGGTGTTGCCAGCCCGGCGGCAGCGGATCGAGCGACAGCGGTTGGCTGAAGTCCATCACCACAACCTGCGGCTCGCCGCGCGGCTTGATCGCGGCGCCGCGGTCCGGCCCGCTCGAGCAGGCGGCCAGCAGCAGCGCGCAGGCGAATGCGAGTGCGGGAGGACCGAAGCGAAACGTCTTGGGCATCATGGTTTCAACGATCGAAGGTGGTGCAAGCGAGCGACCACGGCCGATTCGCGAATTTCGGCCGTGCGGCTTACCATGCCATGGTCTCGCGGACAACGCAACCGCCGGCCGCGCGGGCGCGACTTAAAGGAATCCGCAGAATGCCTTGCGCTTCCGATTCAAACCGATGCATCGGGATCGACCAGCGGCCACACAGCGGCCACACAGCGGCCACAACCAGAGGTAACTCAATGAACGCCAGCAAATCCATCGAGTCGCCAGCAGCGGCCGACACTCTTACTCCGGCATTGCTGTCATCCTCGCTGCGCGCGGCGATCACCGCCGCTACCCGCTCGCCCGAGCCGGATCTGCTGCCGGCGCTGCTGCAACAAGCTCGCCTGTCGCCGCAACAATCCGAAGCCGCCCACGAGCTAGCGCTCCAAGTTGCGCGCGGGGTGCGCGAGCGCAGTCGGGACAGCGGGCGTGCGGGCATCGTGCAGGGGTTGCTGCAGGAATTCGCGCTCAGTTCGCAGGAAGGCGTGGCACTGATGTGCCTGGCCGAGGCGTTGCTGCGGATTCCCGATGCCGCCACGCGTGATGCGCTGATCCGCGACAAAATCGCGCAGGGCAACTGGCGTTCGCACCTGGGCCAGAGCCCGTCGCTGTTCGTCAACGCTGCCACCTGGGGCTTGCTGCTGTCGGGCAAGCTGGTCGCGACGCACAGCGACTCCGGCCTGTCCCATGCGCTGGCGCGCATTTTGGGGCGCGGCGGCGAGCCGATGATCCGCAAGGGAGTGGACATGGCGATGCGGGTCATGGGCGAACAGTTCGTGACCGGCGAGACGATCGAACGGGCGCTGGTCAACGCGAAAAAGCGTGAGGCAGAGGGCTTTCGCTACTCCTACGACATGCTCGGCGAAGCGGCGTTGACCGCACCCGATGCCGAAAAATATCTGGCCGCGTATGAACGCGCGATCGATTCGATCGGTAAGGCGTCGGCCGGGCGCGGCATCTACGAAGGGCCGGGCATTTCGATCAAGCTGTCGGCGCTGCATCCGCGCTACAGCCGCGCGAAGGTCGGGCGTGTGCAGGCCGAGCTGTACCCGCGCCTGCTCGCGCTGGCCGAACGCGCGCAGCGCCACGACATCGGCCTGAACATCGACGCCGAAGAGGCGGACCGGCTGGAGCTGTCGCTCGATCTGCTCGAGCGCCTTTGCTTCGAGCCGAGCCTGGCCGGTTGGAACGGCATCGGCTTCGTGATTCAGGGCTATCAAAAGCGCTGCCCGGCAGTGATCGACTATCTGATCGATCTTGCGCGGCGCAGTTCGCACCGGCTCATGATCCGGCTTGTCAAGGGCGCGTACTGGGACAGCGAGATCAAGCGCGCGCAGGTCGAAGGCCTCGATGGCTATCCGGTCTACACGCGCAAGGTCCATACCGACGTGGCGTATCTGGTCTGCGCGAAGAAATTGTTGGCCGCACCCGAAGCCGTCTATCCGCAGTTCGCGACGCACAACGCGCATTCGCTCGCCGCGATCCACGCGCTCGCGGGCCAGAACTACTACGCGGGCCAGTATGAGTTTCAGTGCCTGCACGGCATGGGCGAGCCGATGTACGAGCAGGTCGTGGCCAAGCGCGCCGAAGGCGGCCTCGGCCGGCCGTGCCGTATCTACGCGCCGGTCGGCACGCATGAAACCTTGCTCGCGTATCTGGTCCGCCGGCTGCTGGAAAACGGCGCGAACACGTCCTTCGTGAACCGCATCGCCGACGACGACGTGCCGCTCGAAGAGTTGGTGCAAGACCCGGTGCAAGCGGTGCTGC
>JBDTRV010000114.1:0-7340 GCA_039931475.1 Burkholderiales bacterium
GTAGCCATGGCGGAGGCTTGCTTGGGTATAGTAAATGGACCGATGCCCGCAGTCCAGCGCATGCGGCTCGACGAAACCCAAGGCGCAAGGCCATTTTCGGTCCCGACCTTGACACCAGGAGACAACGCCATGACTCGCCCTTCCGTGCTTTCTGCCGTCTCGGCAATTTCCGCAGCCTCGTTGCTGCTGGCGGCATCGCTGGTCGGCGCATCCGCCAACGCGAAAGACATCACGCTCAAAGCCTCGCACCAGTTTCCCGGCGGCAAGGGCGACGTGCGCGACGAAATGGTGCAGATGATCGCCAAGGAGGCGGAAGCGGCGAACGTTGGCCTCAAGATCAAGGTGTTTCCGGGATCGAGCCTGGTGAAAGCGCAGGAGCAGTGGAAGGCGATGCTCTCGGGCCAGATCGACATGACCTCGTTCCCGCTCGACTACGCCTCCGGCTTCCACCCGCAGTTCGGAGCCACGTTGATGCCTGGTCTCGTCAAGAGCCACGCGCATGCGCTGCGCATCGACCAGTCGGACTTCATGAAAGACATCAAGAAGATCATCGAGCAGGGCGGCGTCAAGGTGTTGGCCGATGCCTGGCTGGCCGGCGCGTTCGGCGCCAAGGACAAGTGCATTCGCAAACCGGCCGATGTCGAGGGTGTCAAGATTCGGTCGGCCGGCGCGACCTTCTCGCAAATGTGGGCCGGTGCCGGCGCGTCGGTGGTGGCGATTCCATCGAGCGACGTCTACAACGCGCTGCAGCAGGGCGTGGCCGAAGCCACCGACACCTCCAGCGGCAGCTTCGTTTCGTTCCGCCTCTACGAGCAGCTCAAGTGCCTCACCGCGCCCGGCGACAACGCGCTGTGGTTCATGTACGAGCCGGTGCTGATCTCCAAGCGCTCGTGGGACAAGCTGGACGACAAGCAGAAGAAGGTGCTGATGGATGCCTCGAAAAAGGCAGAAGATTACTTCTCGAGTGAATCGAAAAAGCTCGACGACGAGATGGTCGAGATCTTCAAGAAGAACAAGGTCGAGGTCATCACCTTGACCGACGCCGAGGCCGACGCCTGGCGTGAAGTGGCCAAGAAAACGTCGTACAAGAAATTTGCCGAGAACGTGCCTGGCGGAAAGGAGCTGATCGAGAAGGCGTTGAGTGTCAAGTAGCGCGATTGGCGCAACGGATGAGCGGTTGCCGGGCTGGGTGGCCGCCATCAACGCCGCATCGCGCCTGTTCGGCGTCGTGGCGGCGGGCCTGATTTTGCTTTCGGTGTTCGTGGTCTGCCAGATGGTGTTCGTGCGAGCGGTGCTCGGCCAATCGTCGATCTGGCAAACCGAGTTCGTGATCTTCGCCACCGTGGCCGCCACCTTTCTCGGCGCGCCCTACATCCTGCTCACGCGCGGCCATGTCAACGTCGACATCGTGCCGCTCATGAGCAAACCCGGCACCCGGCGCGTGCTGCATTTCGTCGGCAGCACGATCGCGCTGGTGTTCTGCCTGATGTTCCTCTACGGCTCGATTCCGTGGTGGTGGGAAACGTTCGAGACTGGGCAGACCACCGCCTCGATCTGGCGCGCGCGGCTGTGGATACCGTACCTGGCGGTCCCGATCGGCCTTGGCCTGCTGTGCCTGCAGTTCATCGCCGAGATCTATTTGGTCGCGACCAAGCAAGCGCTGCCGTTCGGTCTGTCGCCGGAGGATCATTTGTGAGGGCCGCCGCGCCGGGCCGCCCCAAGCAAGGCCGCGCCCCCTCGGGGGGCAGCGCAGTACACGGAGTGACAAGCGTGGGGGCTACATGTCCCCGATGACCATCGGCCTGCTGGTCTTCGTCGTGATGATGGCCGTGCTCGCCACTGGCCTTCCAATCGCGTTCGGCCTCGGCGCGGTGGCGCTCGGCTTCATGATCTGGTTCGACGGCTGGGAGAGCATTCACTTCCTACCCGAGACGATCTTCGCCGGCCTGAACGACTTCACTCTGGTGTCGCTGCCGATGTTCGTGATCATGGGCGCGGCGGTGGCGTCGTCGCGCGCCGGTGGTGACCTGTACGAAGCGCTCGCGCGCTGGCTGCACAAGGTGCCGGGCTCGCTCGTGATCTCCAACATCGGTGCCTGCGCGCTGTTCTCGGCGCTGACCGGCTCCTCGCCCGCGACCTGCGCCGCGATCGGCAAGATGGGCATCCCCGAGATGCGCAAGCGCGGCTACGACGCGGACCTGGCCACCGGCTCCATAGCGGCTGGTGGCACCTTGGGCATCCTGATTCCGCCGAGCGTCACGATGATCTTGTACGGCATCGCGTCCGAAACCTCGATCGGCCGCCTGTTCATTGCCGGCGTCATTCCGGGCCTGCTGCTCACGAGCCTGTTCATCGCCTGGGCGCTGTTCTTGAGCTGGAAGCGTGGCACCAAAATTTTGGACAGCGACCGCATCTATACGATGAAGGAAAAGCTCGAGCTCATGCCCAAGCTGATCCCGTTCCTCGCGGTGATCGTCGGCGTGGTCTATGCGCTCTACGGCGGCATCGCGACGCCATCGGAAGCAGCGGGGGTCGGCGCCGCGCTGTGCCTCGCGATGGTGATCGTGATCTACCGCATGTGGAAGATCAGCGACCTTTGGCTGATCCTGCGCGACGCGCTGCGTGAATCGGGCATGTTGCTGATGATCATCGGGACCTCCATTTTGTTCGGCTACATGATGTCGTCGCTGCAGGTCACGCAGGCGATCGCCACCGCGATCGGCGAAATGCAGGTCAACCGCTGGATCATCATGGCCGCGATCAACCTGCTGCTGCTGGTGGCCGGCTGTTTTTTGCCTCCGGCCGCGATCATTTTGATGACGACGCCGATCCTGATGCCGGTGATCACCTCGGCCGGGTTCGACCCGATCTGGTTCGGCGTGATCTTGACCATCAACATGGAGCTGGGCCTGATCACGCCGCCGGTCGGCCTGAACCTGTTCGTGATCAACGGCATCACGCCCGACATCCGCCTGCCCACGATCCTGAAGGGCGCGTTCCCGTTCATGCTGTGCATGGTGGTGGCGATCATCCTGATCTGCATCTTTCCGGAGCTGGCGACCTGGTTGCCGAGCAAGGTGATGGGGTAGCGGCCTGCGCCGCCGCTGACGCGGCGTTCAGGCTGGCGACAGCTAGCGCGAGGGCACGATTTACGATAAAAATCGGTCGTTTCCGCTAGTACGGCGGTCGTTTCCAGCTACGTAATAGATAGCAATCAGCGCCGCCAGCCGACGCAACTTTGGCCGGCTCTCCATGTCCGTTTCATCACCTCCCGCAGCGCGACCGTTCTTCGGGGCGGTGGTGGTGCGCGCGGCGTTCGTGCTCGCGCTGTTCGGCTGGGGCGTCGGCGTGTACGGCCCGCCGGTGTTCTTGTACGCGGTGATGGAGCGCACCGCGTGGCCGCTGCAACTCGTTTCGCTGGCCGTGACCGTGCATTTCCTGATCGGCGCTGTCGTGGTCGCCAACCTGCCGGCCTTGCATCGACGTTTCGGCTTGCCGGCGACGACGCTCGCGGGTGCCGTCATGGCGTCGATAGGCGTGCTGGGATGGGCCTTGGCGCGCGAGCCGTGGCAGTTGTTCGCCAGCGCGCTTGCCAGCGGCGCGGGTTGGGTCACGATGGGCGCGGCGGCCATCAATGCGGTGATCGCGCCGTGGTATCAGCGGCAACGTCCGACGGCGCTGTCGAACGCCTACAACGGTGCCAGCGTCGGCGGCCTGATCTTCTCGCCGCTGTGGGCCGCCTTGATCGGCTGGTTCGGCTTCGAGGTGGCGGCGCTTTCGGTAGGACTGGTGCTGACGGCGACAGTGGCGCTGCTGGCCCGCACGGTGTTCGCGAAAACGCCCGAATCGCTGGGCCAACTGCCGGACGGCGACGCAGCCGGCGCGCCAACGCTCGTCGGCGTCAACTTGGCCGCCGAACCGCTGCCGGCCCGGCGCATCTGGCGCGATCGGCGGCTTGCGACACTGGCCGCCGGCATGGCGGCCGGCCTGTTCGCGCAGATCGGTTTGCTCGCGCACCTGTATTCGCTGCTGGTGCCGGCGCTCGGGGCGCAGGCGGCGGGCGCCCTGATGGGGCTGGCTACAGCAGCGGCGATCGCCGGGCGCACGCTGGTCGCGCGCCAGATGGCGCCGCACGCCGATCGCCGGCGGGTGGCTGCTTGCGGCTATGCGGTGCAGTTGCTCGGCACCTTAGTGCTGCTGCTAGCGGGCGAGTCCCAACTCTGGCTGATCGTGTGCGGCGTGCTGCTGTTCGGCTCGGGCATCGGCAATGCGGTGTCGTTGCCGCCGCTGGTGGCACAGACGGAGTTCGCCGCTGGCGAGTTGCAGCGCGTGCTGGCGCTGGTGGTGGCGTTCTCGCAAGCCACCTATTCTTTCGCGCCGGCGCTGTTCGGCGCATTGCTCGCGCTGTCCGGCGGCGGGGAGGTGAGGTTAGGAGCGGGTTCGGCGCCGTACTTCGCGGCGGTGGCGGCGGTTCAGATGATCGCGATCGGTTGTTTTCTGGCCGGTCGGCGCCGCGGTTGAACGTCCGATCGTGGTCGATGAACGGGCGGGCGACCCGGTTGCTGCGTTGATCGCGCTCGATACGCGGCTTAACGGTCGGACACTGCAGCAGCGACTGTCTCTTCACCAGCTGGAGCACTTGGGCGCTATCGCTGAAAAATCAGGAAAAAATGCTGTTTCCGCTCGCCAGCTAGTGATTCATTGCTATCAAAAAAGAGGCAAACTCAAGCCGTCTCTAACGGCTCGCGATCCAGCCAGTGCGCCCCGATCAGCCAGACCGTCGGCGCCAACACCAGCAGCACGCTGATCACCTCGGCGATGCGGCCTTCGGCCAGATCTTCCGTCGCGAGGTGCCACCAGGCGTTGTCGATGCCCGGGATCAACCCGCCCTCGGTGAATTCATGAAAGCTTTTAAGCACGAGCAGCGCCGCGAACGCGAGCATGAAAATCGAGGTCACGTTGAAAAAGCGCGTCAGGTTCACCTGCCGGCCGAGTTTGACCCACGCCCAGGCGATTGCCCCGGCGATCGCCACGCCCACCACGCCGCCGATCGCGAGGCTCTGCAACTCGGCGCTGCTCGCCAGCGCGGCCACCATCGCGGCGGTCTCGATTCCTTCGCGGCCGACCATGAACAGCGTGAAGGCGAAGACCGCCCACCAGGCTTTTGGGCCGTCGAGCACGGTCGCCTCACCCAACCCCTTGGAAATTTCACCGCCCATGTGGCGCCCCATCTTGCGCATGTGCAGTACGCACCAGACGACGGCCGCCGCCGCGAGCAGCGCGAGCCAGCCTTCCCACATCGGCGACATTGAGCCGATGCGCGCCAGCAACACGCCCAACAGGATCGAGCCGGCGACCGCCACGCCGAGCCCGCTGCGCACCGCCGCGACCAGCGCCTCGCGCCCGGTTTTGCGCAGAAAAAGAGTCGCGATCGCGACCATGAGAAACGCCTCGAGCCCTTCGCGGAAGGTGATCAGCAGAGTCTGGAACATCGGTTGGCCTCTTGATTTCTTCGATGCAAGCTGCAAATGATAACAAATCGCATTTGCATTTGGGGCGCTGCAACGCAGATGTTAAGCCGCAGCCAAGCCGCAGCCGAGTTGCAGCCGAGTTGCAGCCAAGCCCTGCAGGCATGAAGCGGCCAAGTGAGTGCCACGGCCCCTTGCGCAAGGTCGCGTCGTTCTTCGGCGGTGCAGCGGGCCAACAGCCTTCGCCCCGATAGGCTGCGTCAAATAAGGTGTTAGCTATTATCAATTAAGAATCAATAGTTTCACTCTTAAACTAGAGGCTCTCCAGTTTTCACAAGCAACCAAGAAGGAAACACTCAATGTCTCTCATCAACACCCCCATCGTTCCATTCAAAGCCACCGCCTATCAAAACGGCAAGTTCATCCCCGTCACGGATGAAAACTTGAAGGGCAAGTGGTCGGTTTTCGTGTTTTTCCCGGCCGCGTTCACTTTCGTCTGCCCGACCGAGCTGGGCGATCTGGCCGATCACTACGAAGAGTTCAAGAAGATGGGCGTCGAAATCTACGGCGTGTCCACCGACACCCATTTCACGCACAAAGCCTGGCACGACTCGTCGGACACGATCGCCAAGGTCCAGTACCCGTTGGTCGGCGACCCGAGCCACCACCTGGCGCGCGCGTTTGACGTGCTGATCGAAGAAGGTGATGCCGCCGGCCTCGCGCTGCGCGGCACCTTCGTGATCGACCCGGAAGGCTTGATCAAGACGATCGAAGTGCACCCCGACGGCATCGGCCGCGACGCAAAAGAACTGATGCGCCGCGTGAAAGCCGCGCAGTACGTCGCCACACACCCGGGTGAAGTCTGCCCGGCCAAGTGGAGCGAAGGCGAAGCCACGTTGAAGCCGTCGTTCGACCTCGTCGGCAAGATCTGACCCGAGCGCGGTACTTAGGACAGGCGCCAGGGCCGCCGAACCGGCCCTGGCGTCCCCCGAACAGCCCCGACGCGCAAGCCTCCGGGGCTTTTTATTCCGCGAGCGACTACCTGAATCAAGTTGACCCGAGTCACGTGCGCGCCCCACGAATTTTTATCAAACCTAAACCAATAAGAGAGACCACCATGCTCGACGCTGGCACCAAAGCCCAACTCAAAAGTTACCTCGACCGGATCACGAAGCCGGTTGAAATCACCGCCTGGCAGGGCGACGGCAAGGCGTCGGGCGAACTGCATTTGCTGCTGGCCGACATTGCCGATTCGTCGCCGCAGGTCTCGGTCACCGAAACGCGCGATGGCAGCAAGCGCACGCCGTCGTTCGCGATCAACCGCCCCGGCGAAAACCACGGCCCGGTGTTCGCGGGTTTGCCGATGGGCCACGAGTTCACGTCGCTGATCCTCGCGCTGCTGCAAATCGGCGGCTATCCGCCCAAGGTCGATGACGCGGTCCTGCAGCAAATCCGCGATCTGGATGGCGACTTCGAGTTCGAGATCTACATTTCGCTGACCTGCCACAACTGCCCGGACGTGGTGCAGGCGCTGAATCTGATGGCGGTGCAGAACCCGCGCATCAAGGCGACGATGATCGACGGCGCGTTGTTTCAGGAAGAGGTCAAGGAGCGCCAGGTGATGGCGGTGCCGACCGTTTTCCTGAACGGCACCGAGTTCGGCCAGGGCCGCATGAGTCTCGAAGAGATCCTCGCGAAGATCGACACCAGCGGCGTCGAACGCGAAGCGAAAAAAATCGCGGCCAAGGAGCCGTTCGACGTGCTGATCGTCGGTGGCGGCCCGGCTGGCGCGGCGGCCGCCGTCTATGCGGCGCGCAAGGGCATCCGCACCGGCATCGCGTCGGAGCGCTTCGGCGGGCAGGTGCTCGACAC
>JBDTRV010000115.1:0-7327 GCA_039931475.1 Burkholderiales bacterium
GACACCACCGCCACGCCAGACATGGCGCGCGACCTGATCAAGGAGATCCGCAAGATATCGGACAAGCCAATCAAATACGTGCTGCTGACGCACTACCACGCGGTGCGCGTGCTCGGCGCGAGCGCCTATGTGGCCGAGGGCGCGACCGAGGTCATCGCCTCGCAAGGCACCTACGAACTGATCGTCGAGCGCGGCGAGCAGGACATGAAGTCGGAAATGGAGCGCTTTCCCCGCCTGTTTCGCGGCGGTGACAAGGTGCCGGGCCTGACCTGGCCGACCATGGTGATCGGCGGAGGCGACGCGACCAAAGGCGAAGTGCCGGGCAAGCTCACCGTGGATCTCGGCGGCGTCACGGTGCAAATCTGGTCCCCCGGCCACGGCCACACGCGCGGCGACACGATCGCCTGGGTGGAAGAAGAAAAAGTGCTGTTCAGTGGCGACCTGGTCGAATACGAAGCCGGTGTCTACACGGGCGATGCGCAGCTCGAGGAATGGCCGGCCGCGCTCGAAGCGCTGCGCGCGTTGAACGCCGAGGCGATCGTGCCCGGCAGGGGCGAGGCGATGAAGGGCAGCGCCGACGTGAACAAGGCGCTCGACTACACCAAGCGTTGGGTCGAGACGTTGTTCAAGGCCGGCAAGGAAGCGGCCGCGAAAGACATGGATCTGAAGGCCGCGATGGCCCACGTGCGCAAATCGATGGACCCGATATTCGGCCACGTTTTCATCTACGAGCACTGCCTGCCGTTTGACGTGAGCCGCGCGTATGACGAAGCCAAGGGCATCAAAAACCCGCGCATCTGGACCGCCGAGCGCGACAAGGAAATGTGGGCGGCGCTTCAGGGTTAGATCGGTGAAGGTGGATGAGCTGCCAGTGCGAGCGCGAACGCTGCGCTGGCCCTTGCTGTGTGCCATTGTTCTGGCGTCCGCATGGCTCACCACCGGCTGCGACAAAGTTCTCGGCGATCGGCCGCGCATCGACGCCGAATGGCATCGACAGGCGCTGGTCGAGGGCTTGCTCGCGCGCTGGCTCGAAGCGGCGCCCACGCCTTCCGGCTTCATGCGCACCGGGTTCGACCGGCACTGGAAGGCCGACGCCGCGCAAACCGGCGCGTTGACCGAACATGCGCGCCTTGTGTACTCGTTCGTCAACGGCTATGAGGTCACGCAAGACAAGCGCTACCTGGCCGCAGCGACCAAGGGCGCGGACTTTCTGCTCGCCAAATTTCACGATCCGGTGCACGGCGGGTTTTTTCTGCGCGTGGGGCCAGACGGCTCCGTCGTTCACGACAACAAGAACCTGTACGGCCACTCTTTCGCGCTGCTGGCGCTCTCGCACATGGCGCGGGTGACGCAAGAGCCGCGCTTTCGCGACGCCGCGCTGCGCACCTGGAAAGAAATCGACCTCGGCATGCGCGATCCCGGCGGTGGCTTTCGCGGTGAACTCGGGCGCGATTTCTCGCAAAGCGGCATGGCGCCGGCCGCCGGGGGTTCGCAGAACCCGATCATGCATTTGTTCGAGGCGCTTTTGGCGCTGCACGACGCCACTGCCGATCCGGCCGCGCTGGCCGGCGCGAAGGGAGTTGCCGATTTCGCCCTGTACCGCCTGCTGGTCGGCCTGCCCGACGGCAGCGCCTACATCCCCGAGTGGTACGGCCCCGGCTGGAAACCGGCCAGTGCGGACAAAGGGGGCTACACCGACGTCGGCCACCAGTTCGAATGGATTCACATGCTGCTGGCCGCCGAGCAGCGCGGCCTTGCCGGCGTCTATGGGCCTACGTCCGAGCGCTTGCTCAAGTTCGCGCTGGCCAAGGGTTACGACGACAACGACGGCGGCTCGTTCACCCGGGTCGATCCGGATGGAACTGTGGCGCGCGGCAAATACTGGTGGCAGCAATGCGAGGCGATCCGCGCGTTTCTCGCGGTGGCTTCGGCCGGCAACCAGCCCGACATGTGGCGGCGCTACGAGCAAACGCTGACGTTGGTGCGCGAGCAGTTCATCGACCGGGAAAACGGCGGCTGGTACAGGCAAGCATGCAAGGGCGGCGGGTGCGCGGGTCCGCAAGTCGAGCCGTACCACATGACCGGCATGCACCAGGCGGCATTGCGGCTCGCCGCGCCGTCGAGATGATCTGACCCGAGACGGGGTCTAGCGCGAACGCGGCTTCCATCTTTCTGCTCTTCGGTCGGGCGCGCCGTTTGCCCAAGCTCGCGGCAATCCAAAAACACAACCGGAGACAAACCAACATGGCTGAACCCGCCAACGCGGCCGCCGGCGCCGCGGGAAGTTCGAGCAGCCTGAACTTCCTGCCCGGCCAGACCGACTCCACCTTCGGCCCGGCGATCCAGCACATCAACGGCTGGATCGATGGCGGCATCCGCCTGCTACCCAACATCGTCGTCGGCATCGTCGTGTTCGTATGTTTTTTTGGACTGGCACTGCTGTTCGAATGGCTGATCGAGCGCTCTTCGCGGCATCGAAATCGCACCAATCTCGGCGAAGTCGCCGGCGGTTTTGTCAAATGGATGACGCTGTTGCTCGCGTTCTTGCTGGCCGCGACGATCGTCATCCCATCGCTCAAACCGGGCGACCTGATTGCCGGCCTGGGCGTGAGTTCGGTCGCGATCGGCTTTGCTTTCAAGGACATTTTGCAGAACTGGCTGGCTGGCCTTTTGATCCTGTTCCGCCAGCCGTTCGAGGTGGGCGACCAGATCGAGGTCAAGGGTTACGAAGGCACGGTCAAGCGCATCGAAACCCGCGCCACCTTGATTCAGACCTACGACGGCCAGAGAGTCGTGATCCCCAACAGCGACATCTACACCAACGTAGTCGTGGTGCGCACCGCGCACGACACGCGGCGCAGCGAATACGACGTGGGCATTGGCTATGGCGACAACATCGCCGAAGCCTGCGAGGTGATCAGAAAGGCGATGGCTTCCGTCGCCGAGGTCGAAAAAGACCCGCCGCCCGAAGCGCTGCCGTGGGATCTGGCCGCGAGCTGGGTCGCGATCCGCGCGCGCTGGTGGACGCACAGCCGCCGCGCCGACGTGGTGCACGTGCGCGCGAAGGTGATCGAAGCCGTCAAGAACGCGCTCGATGCCGCAGGTATCGACCTGCCCTACGAAACCACGGTGGCGCTGTTTCACGACCAGACCGAAGCCGGCGAGGGCGACCGCTCCCGGCAGCGCGAGGGCTGGCCCGCTGCCAAGGTCGGATCGACCGAGCCGCGCTGGAAGCTCGTCGAGCAACAGCGGGCGCAGACGCGGGCCAATGAGAAATCCAGCGGTGGCGCCGGTCCGGATGCCAATGCCGGTGCCAATGCGGATGCCGATGCCGGTGCGGCTCCGGAGGCTGACGCCAGGTCGGTCACGGCTCCGGCTCCGGCTCCGAGTGCGGGCTCGGCTTCCAATGCGGGGTCAGACACGGACGTGGCAGCAAAAGCACCGACGCCCGAAGCGGGCACGCCGCGCATCGGCTGATCGCCGTCGCCCTTCGTTCGCGGCACGCGGATCCGAACCCCGAACCCCGATCCCCAATTCGCGGGATGGACGTGCGCCCGATCGCGACCTATCGTGGTGGAACGTTCACCGCTTGCTACCGCGCCACGGGTGGTCTTGCTGACCCTTCAGGTCGCGGCAAATGGCGAACGAAGCCTTGTCTCGCCCAACGGAGGTTCCGCCATGAAGTCGTCCCGCTTTTCGTTCTCTCTCGCCGCAGGCGCGCTGTTGTCGTCATTGCTGCTGCAAGCGCCCGCCGCGCTGGCGCAGGTGCCGCCGCACCGGCCCGGCGAAATCTGTGTCACGCCCAAGACCTGGTGCTGGCAGAAACCCGCCGGAAAACCAGGCGCCCCATGCAGTTGCCCAACGCCGTTCGGAACGCTCGGCGGAACGCTTCAATAGCAACGACATAGGAGCGCCGAATGGACACGCAGGACAAGCGAGACACGCTGGCCACGCCGGCCAAGACTGACCCGCCTTCGATCATGGACGTCGCGGCGCTCGGCTCGGACCTGCGCCTGGCCGCCGCCTATGCCGCTCGCATCGGCGTGCTTGGTGATGGCAAGGCGCTCGAAACCCTGGACGAACTGGAGCAGAGCTGGCGCAGCGATGCCGACCCGAGCGCTCGTTCGATCACGCTGGCGCTGGCCGAGGTCACGCGCGCCATCGCGCCGATGACCTTGGCCGATCTGCGCTCCGGTCGCGATCCGTTCGAGCCAAAAAACCAGCGCCGCGCGCGCGGCTTGCAGTTGTGTCTTGCGGTCTTCGCGCTGATCACGATGTTGATGATTGGCCATTCGATGCAGTCGTTGCGCATCGAAAAAGCGGGCCTGAAGGCCATGGAGCAGTTGCAGGCGATGCAGCCGACGCAAAAATCGATCGCGCTGCGCAAGATGGCGCAGCTGGAGGATCCGCTGCGCAACCCCGGATCGACCGCCGACCTGTATCGGCAAAAGCTGGGCGAATGGGTCGCGATGTACCAGACCCGGCAGATCCTCGACACCCAAAGCGACGCGGCGCGAATGACCTCGATGTTTCCATGGGAAGTCAATTTCGAGTCGGCCAAAGAGTGGCTCGTTGAGCGCTTCGCGGCGCAAGCCAAGGCGCCGCCGCTAGCGGTCTTGGCCTCTTTGGCGAACGGGGAGGCCGGGTCGGCGGACAACCTGACACCACTGCACTCGGACGCTGCCGCTGCCGCTGTTCCCGCCCCCACGGCCGAGTTCTGCCAACGCGACGACAAGGGAGCCATCGTCCTTTCGCTTTCCGAAACCAAGCGCCCTGGCTGGATGAAAAACGTAGTCGGCGATCTGGCCGAGGACTTCTGTTTTCGCGATGAGGTGCTCAGGCCCATGACCGGCGCCCGCTACGCTTATTCGGCCGATCAAGACGTGGGCCGCGGCAGTTTCATCCCACTGATCGAAAGCAGGATCTCGATGCGCTCGGACTGGTTCCTGCCGTTCTGGTTCGGCTGCCTGGGCGCGATCATCTTCGTGATGCGCAACGTGGCGAGCATCCGCACGCCGGCGATGGAGCTGTTCCCAATGTTCATGCGGATCTCGCTCGGCGGCGTGGCCGGCATCGTGATCGGCTGGTTCTCCACCGCCGCGCTGCCCGCGCTCGAATCGACCGGCGCGCTGTCGGTGCCGTTCGCGCTTGCGTTTTTGACCGGCTACGCCATCGACGCGCTGTTCGGGGTGCTGGACCGCATGAGCCGGGTCGCGCAAGGGGTCTCGGCGGCGGCCGGGGCGGGCAAGGCCTGATCCTGAGTCATTCCTTTCGCGCGGGCAATGTCCCCCAAAGCAGCGGATACAAGTGCGGGATCACCTTCTTCAAGCGCGGCTTCGAGATATGCAGCCATATCTTCATCGGACTGCAAATGCTCAGCCGGATCCCAGGGCGTGGTAACGGTCTTGGTCATTCAGATGCTCCTACAAGTTGCGCGCGAGTGCCTTCGCCAACTGGCCCTGCATCTCCCGGATTGCCGAGCGGCAGGCGGCGCACGCGAATGTCGATTCGTGTTCGAACAGCTCGATCGGCTGCAATGCCAGGTTGGTCGTAGCATGTTGAACTGGTGCAATGTTCGGAGACGAAATGAACTTCACGCTTGAATGTGAACGCGAAGAAGATGGGCGATGGTTGGCCGAGGTGCCCGAGTTGCCGGGAGTGCTTGCCTACGGTAAGTCTGCTGAAGACGCAATGGCGAAAGCTCAAGTACTGGCTCTGCGCGTGCTGGCTGACCAACTTGAACACGGTGAGAGTCGGGCCATGGGAATACAAATTTCGCTGCCCGCTGCCGTATGAGCCAATGGCCCTCGGCCAAGGCCAAGCACGTTTACGCTGCTTTGCTCAAGATAGGTTGGGAACTCAAACGGCAAACCGGTTCGCATCGAACTCTCGCGCGCGAAGGCTGGCGAAACTATGTGTTCGCGTTTCATGACGGCGAGGAAGTTGGCCCAAGAATGTTGGCGCGGATCGCCAAGCACACGGGGCTTGCGCCTGAAGATCTCTAGGCCGAGTGGGCATTTGTCTAACCCGCGATTTCAGCCGCCCCGCCTACGGCGGCGGCTGAATTGGTTGGTTAGGCGCGAGCCTTGAACGGCTGCGCGGCGCTGATGCAAACGCGGACGCAAGAGCCGAGCCAAGCACACGCGCTGCGGGACTGATTCCTGCCATTTTTGTTCCGGCTGCCTGGGCGCGATCATCTTCGTGATGCGCAACGTGGCGAGCATCCGCACGCCGGCGATGGAGCTGTTCCCAATGTTCATGCGGATCTCGCTCGGCGGCGTGGCCGGCATCGTGATCGGCTGGTTCTCCAGCGCTGCACTGTCCGCGCTCGAATCGACCGGCGCGCTGTCGGTGCCGTTCGCACTCGCGTTCCTGACCGGCTATGCCATCGACGCGCTGTTCGGCCTGCTGGACCGCATGAGCCGGATCGCGCAAGGGGCCTCGGCGGCGGTGGGGGGCGGGGCGAGCAAGGCTTGATCGGGCGCCTCTCGGTTGCCGAACTTGACCAGGCGAATGAATGGTTAACCCGCGCTCTTTGCGCCCGCAGGGGTTGCATGCAGTTCGAGGCCAAGCGCTGCAATCACCTTGAGGATAGTGGCGAACTCAGGGTTGCCGGAAGGTGACAGCGCCTTGTACAGGCTCTCACGACCGAGGCCCGCGTCACGCGCAACCTGAGTCATTCCTTTCGCGCGGGCAATGTCCCCCAAAGCAGCGGATACAAGCGCGGGATCACCTTCTTCAAGCGCGGCTTCGAGGTATGCAGCCATATCTTCATCGGACTGCAAATGTTCAGCCGGATCCCAGGGCGTGGTAACGGTCTTGGTCATTCAGATGCTCCTACAAGTTGCGCGCGAGTGCCTTCGCCTTGCCGATGTCTCGCTCTTGCGAAGACTTGTCGCCGCCAGCCAGCAAGACCACAAATTCCTGGCCGTGCTGAACAAAGTAAACGCGATAACCGGGCCCATGGTCCACACGCAGTTCCGAGACGCCTTCGCCAACTGGCCTTATTCCAATCCCATATCAACCGTGCACTTTGTCGGCTTCGCTTGCCGTACGCAAGTACTGTCCGCGCTTCGCCTTCGCGTTCACGATTAATCTGGAAATGGAATTACATCTCCCGGATTGCCGAGCGACTGGCGGCGCACGCGAATGTCGATTCGTGATCGAGCAGCTCGATCGCGCAGACCAGCAAACCAAGCCGCGTAAACAGCCGTCTGGCGAACTTCAAGCATGGTCAATCGTAGCACATGGGATACGGTCGCGCAAGGCAATTTCCTGCCGTTCTGGTTCGGCTGCCTGGGCGCGATCATCTTCGTGATGCGCAACG
>JBDTRV010000116.1:0-7238 GCA_039931475.1 Burkholderiales bacterium
AATTGCGGGCCAGAACAGATGCGGATTGAGCTTGACGAGGCCAAACACCGCCGGCTCGGAGCCAAGCGGCAGCAACGTGGCCGAGATGAACGAGACGACGAAGACCGTGCCGAGCCCGTACTCCGGCAGTGCCAGCAGGTCGAGCAGTTGATTCATCCAGTCGGGCATCTGACGCCCAAGTATAGGAAAGGTCGGCACGTTTGCTTGCCGACGTTTCAATTGCTGAAATTATGGGCAGATAGAATCGTTGCTCCGCAATAGTTTTTTTGGCGTCGCCGCGCGCCGCTCATCGCGATTCGCATATGAACATCGGCCATCTTTCGCTGGCGAACACGCTATTTGCCGCGCCGATGGCAGGGGTCACGGACCGCCCATTTCGGCGGTTGGCGCGCGAATTCGGCGCCGGCTATGCGGTAAGCGAAATGGTCACGTCGCGGCGCGACCTGTGGAATAGCCTGAAGACCTCGCGCCGCGCCAATCACGATGGCGAGGCCGCGCCGATCGCGGTGCAGATCGCCGGCACCGACCCGCAAATGATGGCCGATGCCGCGCGCTACAACATTGACCGCGGAGCGCAGGTGATCGACATCAACATGGGTTGCCCGGCCAAGAAGGTATGCAACAAGTGGGCCGGCTCGGCGTTGATGCAGGACCAGACGCTGGCCCTGGCGATCGTCGAAGCGGTGGTCGCCGCTTGCGCGCCGCACCGGGTGCCGGTCACGCTCAAGATGCGCACCGGCTGGAACGAACAGAACCGCAATGCGGTGCTCATTGCGCGCTCCGCTGCCAGCGCCGGTGTGCGGATGCTCACGGTGCACGGCCGCACTCGGGAGCAGGGCTACAAGGGTCTCGCCGAATACGACACCGTTCGCGCCGTCAAGGCCGAAGTGCGGGACCTGGGTGTGCCCGTGGTGGCCAACGGCGACATCGACTCGCCGCAAAAAGCGCGCGCCGTGCTGGCCGCCACCGGCTGCGATGCGCTGATGATCGGCCGTGCCGCCCAGGGTCGGCCCTGGATCTTTCGCGAGATCGCGCATTTTCTGGAGACCGGAAGGGAGCTGGCGCCGCCGCTGGTAGCCGAAGTCAAGCGCGCGTTGCTTGGCCATTTGCAGGATCACTACTCGCTCCACGGCAGCGAATCCGGCGTGCGCAGCGCGCGCAAGCACATCGGCTGGTATGTGCGTGATCTGCCGGGCGGCGAAGCGTTTCGCGCCAGCATGAACGCGATTGACGATGCCGGCGAGCAGTCGCGCGCGGTAGCCGAATTCCTCGACCAGGTCGGCGCGCGGATGGACCGGCTGCCGCCTCGAACGGAGCAGGCTTCCCAGGCGCCGAGCACCCGGCCAGAGGAGTTCTCCGCATGAGCCGCAAGAGCATCGACGAATGCGTGCGCGCGAGTCTCGACGACTACTTTCGCGATCTGCGAGGCACCGAGCCAGGCGGCATGCACGACATGATCGTGCGCGCGGTCGAGCTGCCGCTGCTCGAAGTCGTGATGGAGCGCGCGGGTCACAACCAGTCGAAGGCGGCCGAATGGCTCGGCCTGAACCGCAACACGCTGCGCAAGAAGCTGCTCGACCACCGGCTCGTCGGCACAACCGAAAAATCAAGAACAACGACATGAACGCATTGATCTCTGTCTCGGACAAGACCGCAATCGCGGAACTGGCGCGGGCGCTGCATCGGCTCGGCATTGGCCTGTTGTCCACGGGCGGCACCGCTGCGCTGCTCGCCAAAGAAGGCTTGCCGGTGCGCGAAGTGGCCGAGGTGACGGGTTTTCCCGAGATGCTGGACGGCCGGGTCAAGACCCTGCATCCCAAAATCCACGGCGGCCTGCTCGCGCGGCGCGACGTGCCAGAACACATGGCCTCGCTCGAGCAGCACGGCATCGACACGATCGACCTGCTCGTCGTCAACCTGTATCCGTTCGAGGCCACGGTGGGAAAGCCCGGCTGCACGCTCGAGGACGCGATCGAGAACATCGACATTGGCGGTCCGGCGATGGTGCGAAGCGCCGCCAAGAACTGGAAGGACGTGGCGGTGCTGACCGACGCCGCGCAGTACCCGGCCGTGCTCGACGAACTGGGAGCCACCGGCAAGCTGAGCGATGCGACGCGGTTCGCACTTGCGGTTGCTGCGTTCAACCGCATCAGCAATTACGACGCGGCCATCAGCGACTATCTTTCGCGAATCCAGCCCGATGGGTCGCTTGGCCTGTTCGGCGCCCAAGCCAACGGCCGCTTCGCGAAGCTGCAGGACCTGCGCTACGGCGAGAACCCGCATCAGCAGGCCGCGTTCTACCGCGACCTGCATCCGGCGCCCGGCTCGCTCGTGACCGCAAGGCAGTTGCAGGGCAAGGAGCTTTCCTACAACAACATCGCCGATGCGGATGCGGCCTGGGAGTGCGTGAAAAGCTTCGACGCGACGGCGCAAGCGGCCTGCGTGATCGTCAAGCATGCCAACCCCTGCGGCGTTGCGGTGGCGGCCGATCCGCTCACTGCCTATCACAAGGCGTTCCAGACCGACCCCATTTCGGCCTTCGGCGGCATCATCGCGTTCAACCGCCCACTCGACGGGGGCGCGGCCGAGATGGTCGCGAAACAGTTCGTCGAAGTGCTGATGGCGCCCGGCTATTCGGCTGAGGCGCGGGCGGTGTTCAGTGCGAAGGCGAACGTCCGCGTGCTCGAAATCGATCTTCCACCCCATGGCAAGACCGCGTGGGACAACGGCCGCAACGCGATGGACGTCAAGCGCGTCGGCTCCGGCATGCTGATGCAGACCGCCGACAACCGCGAGCTGACCTTGGCCGACTTGAAGGTCGTCGGCAAAAAGCAGCCGACCGACGAGCAATTGCAGGATCTGCTCTTCGCCTGGACGGTCGCCAAATACGTCAAGAGCAATGCGATCGTTTTCTGCAAGAACCGAATGACCATGGGCGTCGGCGCGGGCCAGATGAGCCGGCTCGATTCGGCCCGCATCGCCAGCATCAAGGCGCACCACGCGGGCCTGTCACTGGCCGGCACCGTGGTCGCGAGCGATGCGTTCTTTCCGTTTCGCGACGGGCTCGACGTGGTGGTTGACGCCGGCGCCGCCTGCATCATCCAGCCCGGCGGCTCGATGCGCGACAAGGAAGTGATCGACGCAGCCGACGAGCGCGGCGTGGCGATGGTGTTCACGGGCGTGCGGCACTTTCGGCATTGACGGCGCAACAGTGCGCCGCACGAAAAAAAGCCGGGCAGTTCCCGGATTTTTTGTGGCGTCGAAAGCGTTGTTAGTGCCGCCGGCCGCCAATGTAAGTGAAGCCCAGGCCGATTGATATCGGCGGCCCGGCATAGGTGGGGCGCGGCGAATAGACCGGGTAGCTTGGGTAGCCGGTGCCATAACCCGGCTGCGGGTAGGGCGGGCCTGGGTAAGCCGATGCCGGATAAGCCTGATAGCCGTCCGGCCGGGCGTAGACCAGTCTCGGCGCGGTCACCACCGGCAATACCGGTGCCGTGGCGAGCGGCGCCGCGCCGGCCGGGGCCACATCGACCGGGATTGTCGCGCCCGGGTCGTCTGCAAGGCGCGCGGCGTAGCGCTTGCCGGCGTACTCGTATTCCACGTCCCAGCCGGCGCTTCGTTGCTCGGTGAAGTTCTGCACCGAGCAGTGCTCCACGTCGAACAGTTGCGGCGCCCGATTGGCTTCGATCTGGTCGCCAACGATCGAACCCGCGATGAAGCCGATCATGGTGGCGATCGCGCGCCCGCCGCCGCTGCCGATCGCGATGCCGGCCAGCCCGCCGACGGCCGCGCCTGCGAGTGCGCCGCCGCCCGTGGGCGCAACGTCGAGCAACATCGGCTCGGTGCTGCAGACCCGGCGCGGCACGAAAGTGGTTTCGACCACCGGTTGCGATGAGATGACCCGGCCGACCTCGGCCGCGCTCGCGCCCGCCGCAGCCAGGCTCAAAAGCACAAAACCGGGGACGCCAATGTAATAAGAAACAGACTTGTGCATGGGATGACAACCTCTCCAGGTGCGACGAGGGTGCAGTCAGTTTAGTTCCCGCGCCGCGGCTTTGCACGGCGCGCATTCCACGGCGGCTCGCAGCCTGGGTTGAACAGTGAAATTCTGATAAAAATATGCCTTGACCGCTCGTCCACTATAGGGTTTCAGCTATTAATAATGTAGTCACCGATGATCCCGTTTCAGCACAGCCCGCGCCACATGGGTCAAGGATGGTCCGCAGGATTGTCGATAGCGTGCGCCCGCCGCGACGGTTGCGCGGATCGGCCCTCGCGCGAACACCGCGCCACAATGGGCTTGCCACAAACATTGTTTTGTCCGAAGTGAATCCGATCGAGAAAGCCCCTGAAACAGCGCGCCTGCTCGCGCTTGGCGACGCCGCACTGACGGTGGAGTTTGGGCGTGCGATCGACGATGCGATCCACGCGCGGGTGCTGGGCTTCAGCGCTGCGCTGGATCGGGCCATCGCAGCCGGCGCACTCACCGGCGTGATCGAGTCGGTGCCGACTTTTCGTTCAGTCACCGTCCATTTCGACCCCGATCGGGCGGACGGTGAGTCGCTTGCGGTGCAGTTGGCCGAGATCGCTCGCGGGGCGGGCGGCGCGGCAGCCAGCGGCGAGCACTGGTCGATTCCGTTTTGCGCCGATGATGAATTTGCGCTCGATTTGCCCGACGTTGCCGCCGCCAAAAAAATGGAACCGCAAGCCGTGCTGGCGCTTTTGACTGGCACCGTATTCAAGGTCTACATGCTCGGTTTTCTGCCCGGCTATGCGTTCATGGGCGGCCTGCCCGAGGCGCTTGAGATGGGCAGGCTCTCGTCGCCGCGCAAGCGAGTGCCGGCTGGCTCGGTCGCGATCGCGCAGCGCATGTGCGGCGCCTATCCGTGGGAGAGCCCGGGCGGCTGGCGGGTGCTCGGCCGCACACCGGTGGCGTTGTTCGACGTGCGGAATGCCAGGCGGCCGGCGCTGCTCGCACCTGGCGACTCGGTGCAGTGGCGTTTGGCCGACCGAGCCGAGTACGACCTGCTCCTCGAGCAAAGTCGCGCCGGCACGTTCGACCGGGATCGGCTGCGGACGGTGCTGGCTGCGGCGGAGCCGGCCGCATGAGCGCGCGCAGGTCCGTTGCCAGCACGGCCGCGCCGGCCTGCCCCCGAGCGCAGCACTCGAACTGGCGAGCGTGAGGCCAACATGAGCAGTGCGCGGATCGAAGTGATCGATGCCGGGTTGGCGGTCGCGATCCAGGATCTCGGCCGCACCGGCTTTCGGCGCCTGGGCGTGCCGCTTTCGGGGGCGCTCGACCCCGCATTGCTGGCGCTTGCAAACGCGCTGGCGGGCAATGATCCAGGCGCCGCGGCGCTCGAAGTCCCGCTGGTCGGGCCGACTCTTGCCGTGCGGTCGGGAACGGTGCGCTTTGCATTGGCCGGGCCGATCGGCGCCACGGTGCAGGGCGCGGGAGAGGGGAGCGAGGCAAGCAAACCGCAAGTCGTGGCGCCGTGGAGCACGGTGACGCTGGGCGTTGGCGACGTCATCAAGATCGGCGCGGTCGGCAAGGTCGATCAGGCCCAACGCCTTGCACTTGGCTATGTCGCCGTGTCCGGCGGCATTGGCGTGCCGCTCGTGCTCGGCAGCCGATCGACCTATGCGCGCGCCGCGCTGGGGGGTTTTAATGGTCGCGCCCTTGCTGCGGGGGATGAGCTCACCTGCGCCAACGCGACGGGCGACGCGCGGGGAGCTACGCCCGGCGGCGACTCGGCGCTCGAATTGCGTGGAGCCGCGCCGTTCGCACATGAAGGCGGGCCGATCCGCCTCGTCGCCGGTCCGCAAACGGAAAACTTCGAAGGCGTCGCGTTCGAACTGCTGGAAAGTGAAGCCTTCAGCGTCAGCCGCGACAGCGACCGCATGGGCCTGCGCCTGTCCGGCCCGAAGTTGCAGCACAGCGCGCTGGGGCCCGACATCGCCTCCGACGGCGTGACACCCGGCGCGATCCAGGTGCCGGCGGATGGCCAACCGATCGTGTTGATGGCAGATTGCCAGACCGTCGGCGGTTACCCAAAAATCGCGACGGTAATTCGGGCCGACCTGCCCCGGCTGGCGCACTTTCGGCCTGGCGACTTCCTTCGGTTTCGTTTGGTCACGCTGGCCGAAGCGGGCGAGGCGCGCATGGCGTTGGCGCGGCGGCTGGCGCAATGGATCCTGCGGATCGCGCCGTTTTGCGCCAGCGGTAGCCTGGACGAGGCGGCGTTGTACGGCTGCAATCTCGTCAGTGGCATGGTGCGCGCCGACGCGTCGGAAGACGACGCGCAATAGGGGGCGGGCGGGTGCGCCGGAAAACGGCGCAGGGCAGGGCGCGGCCTGCCGCAGCTACCAGCGCGCCGGCAGACTGCGCAGCAACACCAGCCGCCGCTCGACCTGGGCGACGTAGCCGCCGGCTTCGAGATCCTTGAGCAGCCGGCTGATCATCTCGCGCGAGCAGACGACTCGGTCGGCGATCTGCTGGTGTGTCATGCGTTCGGGCACGCGACGGTTGCCGTCGGGCTGCGGTTCGGCCAGCTCGTTGAGCAGGCGCGACAAGCGACCATACACGTCGAGCAGCGCGAAGCTGCGCGCGCTCGCCGTGGCGGCACGGGCGCGCCGCACCACGTGCGCCAGCAGATCGAGTGCGAAGGGCGGATGCTCGGCAATGAACGCGGTCAAAGTTTCGCGCGGCACGATCGCGCAGACCGACGGCTCGATTGCCTCGACGCTGACCGAACACGGCCCGCCATCGAGCGCCGTCTCGCCGACGAAATCGCCGCTCGCGTGCAGGCCGAGCGTGATCTCCTTGCCGCTTGGGTCGGACGCGAAGGCGCGCAGCCGGCCGGAGAGCACGATGTACAGGGACTCGCAGACCTCGCCTTCCTGAATCAGCAGCACGCCCTTGCGATAGCGCCGCTCGGTGCCGCGCTCGGCCAATTCCCGCATGAGCGCGGCGGGGCGGCGCTGAGTGCGGCGCTTTTCCGGCCAGAACGCTGGGGTGTGGGCGGGGGCAGGCGCGGAGGCATGCGCGGCAGCCACTCCGGCGGGCACCGGTTGAATGGTCGGCGCAATGGTAGGGGCGTTGCCGCGCAAGTGCGCGGGGGCGGTTGGGACGAGTCGCAGTGCCATGACGATCGATGTTAGGCGTGCCGTTTGGCCGTGGCAAGTCGCGCGAATGCGCTATGCGGCACGAATTGGCATCGTGGGCCAGAAGGTTTGGG
>JBDTRV010000117.1:0-7235 GCA_039931475.1 Burkholderiales bacterium
CCAAGCATCTCGCCGTTCGCGTCGCGCTTCCAGGAGCCGAGGTGCACCTCGTACACCGACATCGGCGATGCAAGGCCGTTGTGCTCCGGGCGATTGGCCATCCAATCGGCGTCTTGCCAGTCGTATTCGGAATCGCGCCACACGATCGAGCCGGTGTTCGGAGCCAGTTCGGCATAGCGCGCGAACGGGTCGGCCTTTTCGAGCAATTCGCCGGAGCGCGAGCGAATGGCGAACTTGTATTTGTGGCCGTGTTCGACACCGGGAATCTCGACCTGCCAGATGCCCGTTCCGTCGGACCGGGGTCGCGCGACGTTGGCATCGGGGCGCCATTGGTTAAAGTCGCCGATCACGGAAACGCTTTCCGCATTCGGAGCCCAGACCGAGAAAACCGCCATGCCATCGCCGAGCTGGCAGCCGAACTTCTGATACAGGCGCCCGTGGGTACCTTCGCGGAACAAATGGACGTCTTGCTCCCCTAGCGTTTGTGCAAGGGGGAGTTTTGTTTTTGCCATAAAGAATATTGTTGGTTCGGGAGATGGTTGAGATGAAGCTGGGATCGACCCCGAGACCTCGCGCAATGCCCCGTCGCGGCCGGAAAATCTCGAAACGGCCGCAGCTTTCGTGTTCAGGGATTGGACGCAACAGTTTACAGTTGCCCATCATGATCACCAATTCACGCTGTGTTCGCGCGCCCCACAAGCGAACAGCCCGGGCGCCTTGCCCGGCGCAGGGAATGGCGCACGCATGAACCTGCAGGAACGCAGCGCCGGAGTCCTGCTTCACATCACCTCACTGCCCGGGCCGCACGGCATCGGTGACCTTGGCCCGGATGCTTTTCGCTTCGTCGACTGGCTGGTGGAGGCCGGTCAGCGCATCTGGCAGGTACTGCCCAACACGCCGATCGGGCCAGGCGACTCGCCCTACCAGAGTCCTTCCGCCTTTGCCGGCAGCCCTCTCATGGTGGCGCTGGAGCCGCTGGTGGAAAAGCACTGGTTGCCGGCGCCTGTGTTGCCGGAGGATGGTTTCGATCCCGAACGGGTGCAGTTCCGCCAGGTCGAGGCGTGGCGCCTCAGTCAGTTGCGCATGGCGGCACAGGGTTTCTTCGAGCGTGGCTCCAAGGCGGATCGGGCATCCTTCGTAGCCTGGTGCGCCGCCGAAGCCCAATGGCTGGATGATTACGCGCTGTTCATGGCATTGCAGACCGTCCACGAAGGCCAGCCCTGGTGGGAATGGGAGCACCCGTTGCGCGAGAGGCAATTCGACGCGCTGGCGCAGGCCCGCAGCGACAACGCCGACGAGATCAACTTCTGGCTTTTCGGGCAATGGTGCTTCGACATGCAATGGGCCCGGCTGAAAGCCTATGCGAATCGCCAAGGCGTTTCGCTCCTTGGCGATCTTCCGATCTTCATTGCGCACCACAGTGCCGATTGCTGGTCGCGCCCCGATCTGTATGAGCTCGAGGCCGACCTGCACCCCACGGTGGTGGCCGGCGTTCCGCCCGATGCCTTTTCGGCCGACGGTCAGCGTTGGGGCAATCCGCTGTACCGGTGGGACCGCATGGCCGAAGAAGATTTCGCGTGGTGGAGCAATCGCCTGAAGCGCGCGTTGACCCATGCCGACGGTTTCAGAATCGACCACTTTCGGGGCTTTGCCGCCTACTGGGCCGTGCCAGCCGCGGCTGCGACGGCCATCGAAGGCCAGTGGGTGCTCGGGCCTGGCAAGACGTTGTTCGATGCGCTGACCCGCCACCTCGGCGAGCTGCCGATCATTGCCGAGGATCTCGGGCTGATCACGCCGGATGTCATTGCCCTGCGCCACGCCTGCGGCTTTCCGGGCATGAAGGTGCTGCAGTTTGCGTTCGGAGACGACGCGGGCAACGTTTACCTGCCGCACCATCATTCGCCCGAATCGGTGGTCTACACCGGCACGCACGACAACGACACGACCTGCGGCTGGTGGCAAACCTTGACCGCCGGCGAGCGGCGTTTCGCGAGCATCTACTTGGGAGGCGCCGCGGAGCCGATCCACTGGGCCATGATCCGCGCGGCCTGCAATTCGGTCGCCAACACCGCGCTGTTTCCGATGCAGGACGTGCTCGGCCTCAATGACGCGCATCGGATGAATCTGCCCGGTTCCGCCAGCGGCAACTGGTCGTGGCGGTTCGAATGGTCGATGGTTGAGCCCGAGATGACGCGGCAACTGGGCCGGCTGACCGCCGCCAGCGGCCGTTGTCCGTTCGCACTGCTGCAACCGACCAACGCTGCGCCGGAATCCTGACGCGACAGGGCTCTTTTTGCTTTGGCTACGCGATCAAGCGCGCCGGCGAAAGATAGTGTTCGCGGTACTGTTCGAACGGCATCGAATCGGCCGCTTCCAGCGCGCGTTGGTCCTCGATCGATTGCTCGGCCAGCCCGCGAAAATGCGCAGCCAATTCGGCCGGCCATGGCAGCTCCAGTAGCGCCTGTCTGGCGGCGGCGGATTGCGAACGAATGAACTGGACGTAGGAGCCATCGAACTTGCTGTTCATGACCTCGAGCACCGTTGCCGATGGCGCCGAGCATTCGCCTTGCAACGTGGCGCACGCCGCCTCGAGCGCGCTGCGATGGTTGCGGCCGCCATCGAGCCGGTCCAGCGCCACCGCGACCGGGGCAAGTTGCTCGACCAACTCGAGGCCCCAGTCGGTCAGTCGCACCTCCTGCTCCCCGCGTTCCAGCAGTAAGCCCTGTTCGCGCCCGCGCATCGCGGTGCTGTCCTGGTTGCGCGCCAGCGCCGCGATCTCCCGCGGCGTGTCGGGCGGGCTGTCCGCGAGCAGACAGTGCAGCAGAAACATGTCGATAAAGCGCCCAGTGGCAGCCGAGATGCCGACCGGCTCGAAAGGGTCCAGATCCATGCAGCGCACTTCGACGTACTCGACGCCGCGCTCGCGCAACGCATGAAGTGGCCGCTCGCCGGGCTGAATCACGCGCTTGGGCCGGATGGTGCCGTAGAACTCGTTCTCGATTTGCAACAACGTGTCGTCGAGTTGGCGGTATTTGCCATCGGGGCCGCGAATGCCGATCGCCTCGTACGCCGGGTGAGGCCGGGTCAGCGCCTCGTGCAGCGATCCTGCGTAGCTCTCCAGGCTGTTGTAGCTCACCGCGAGCGACGACTGCGCGTCGCTTTGATAGCCGAGCCGGCCCATCCTGAGTGAAGTGGCATTCGGCAGGCCGAGCGTCTGGCCCATGAGCGTCTGGAGATTGTGCTCACGTCCCGCCACGAAGCTCGAGCAGACGGCCGGCGAAGCGCCGAACAGAAACAGCAGCAAAAAGGAATGGCGCCGGAAATTGCGGATCAGCCCGAAGTACTGTTCGCTCGTCACACCTGGCATCGACCAGTTGTAGTGAATGCCCGAGATCGTCTGCATGCGGCGCCCGTAGCGGTGTGACAGCCCCATGCGGTAGATGCTCTTGGCGCGGCCGACGTTGGATGAGCCGAAGCGCGCGATCGGAATTTCGTCGTCGGCAGGCAGGCCGCACGGCATGCTTCCGACCCAAAGCATTTCGTCTCCGATGTTGCGATAGACGAACTGATGAATGCGCGTGAGTTCCGCGAGGCACGCCTCGGCGCTCGGGTGAATGCCGGTGATCAGCTCCAGTTGTGATTCGCTGAAGTCGGTGGTGATCCGGGGATGGGTCAGGGCCGAGCCGAGCGCGGGCGGATGTGGAGTGAGCGCAACCATGCCGTCGGCGCGCGAGCGCAAGCTTTCTTTTTCGATGCCACGGCGCATTCCGAGAAGACGCTCATCGGCCAGCGCGCCCATTCGGTGCTCGATCCGGCCTTGCTCCGCGCTCAAGCAAGGACTCCAGCGCGACACGTAAGTGACATCGGTTTGTTCTCAATCATCCGCGCATCATAGGGACGAGCCGCGTTGTTCGCTTGGGTTGCCTGATTGTCCGGTTGGATGGATAAGATGCCTGCAATGACCCGCACCAACGCCACCGCCGCTGCCGAATCTTCCGCGCAGCAGGTGCAGCAACCGCGGCCGCGGCGCGATGGCTGAGACTGCCGCGCCGTCATATCGTCCGATCGAAGACTACGCGCTGATCGGCGACTGCCACGGCTCGGCCCTGGTCGCCCGCGATGGCAGCATCGACTGGGCGGCGCTGCACCGGTTCGATGCGGATCCGGTCTTCTGCCGGCTGCTCGGCGCCGATCGAGGTGGCTTCTGGTCGATCCGACCGCGCGGGCGGTTCACCAGTTCGCGGGAATATCTGCCGGGCACGAACATCCTGCGTACAGTGTTCGAGACGAGCACCGGCAGCGCGGCGCTGACCGATTTCATGCCGGTCGGCCGCAAGCTCGGCGCCGGTGTGCACGACTACGTTCATCTGAACGCGCCGGGGTGGATCGTCCGGCGCCTGGAAGGGCTTGGAGGCGAGATTGATTTTGAGCTTCTCTATCGCGCGTCGCAAGCTTTTGAACGTGAGCAGGTTTCACTCGTTTTTGAAGCCGGTCGCGTTCGCGCCGGCATGGAAATGCCAACGCTCTACGGGCCTGCCGATTTCAAGCCGAGCCACGAGGGCGCGGCGGCTCGGTTCTCGATCGCAGCCGGCGCCCACTTGGACTTCGTGCTGGCCGACAACGTGGTTGAAGGCCAGTCGCCGCTGGCGCGCGTCAGCGAGTTTTTCGATGCGACAAAAGCGTTCTGGGAAGAGTGGATCGACTACTGCCGCTATCGTGGCCCGCACGAGCAAGCAGTAAGGCGCAGCGCGCTGGCCTTGAAGCTTCTGACCTTCGCGCCCACCGGCGCGATCGTGGCCGCGCCGACCACATCGCTTCCGGAAGAACTGGGCGGCGAACGCAACTGGGACTACCGTTTTTGCTGGGTGCGCGATGCCTCGTTCGCGCTGTATGCGCTCTCCGTGCTTGGTTACAGCGGCGAAGCGAAGTGCTTTCACGACTTTTTGCTGCGCGCCTGCGTCCGATCACTGCCGTTGGTGCGGCCGATGTACGGAATCAATGGCGAGCTCAAGTTGACCGAGGCCGAAATCGAACCGCTCGAAGGCTATCGCCGCAGCGCGCCGGTGCGCATCGGCAACGGTGCCTATCTGCAGCAGCAGATCGACGTCTACGGCCAGATGTTCGATCTGGCGCTGATGTACCGGGCGCTCGGTGGCAAGCTCGACGAGCAGTACCGGCGCCTCCTTGACGCGGTCGCCCGGTTCGTCGCCGCGCACTGGCGCGAACCCGATCAGGGGATCTGGGAGATGCGCGGACCGGCCAGGCACCATGTGCATGGCAAGCTCATGAGCTGGGTCAGCATGGACCGGGCCGGCAAACTGCTTGGCGGCAACTGGCTCGAGCAAGCCGAGCAGATCAGGCAGGAAATTCACGCGCACGCGGCACAGCCAGAAAACGGCTGGCTGCGCCAGGCCTACGACGGCGTCGCCGACTCGGCCGTGCTGCTGGCGCCGATGCTCGGCTTTCCGTTGGCCGAAGGGCTGCTCGGCCGCACCATCGACGAAGTCAGGGCAGCTTTGGGCAACGGCGACTTTCTTGCGCGCTACAAGGGCGAAGATGGCCTGGAAGGTGGCGAGGGCGAGTTTCTCGTCTGCAGCTCGTGGCTTGCGGATGCGGAACTCGCGAACGGCCGTATCGAGCATGGGCGTTCGCTGATCGAGCATTTGATGGGCTGTGCCAACGATGTCGGCCTGTATGCGGAAGAGGTCGACGCATCGACTGGCGCGTTCCTCGGCAATTTTCCGCAGGCGCTCACGCATCTGGGCGTGATCGGCAACATTGTCAACTTGCAACTGGCCGAGCGCGATGGCGCAAAGGCGCTTTCCGGCAGCTACGCGGATCGCGCGCGGCGCGCCGTCACCGCGACCTTCGGCTGGCGCGGCGTGATCGCGGCCATGGCGCAGTCACGACGCGTCGGGCGCATCTTTTCCTCACGCAGATCAAAGCTGGCCTGGCCCTGATCAGCCTGCCGCGCCGGGGCAATCGATCTGAAAGAGTTCGCGCTCGATCGGCGTTGCGCCGATACGCAATGCGCTCAAGCGCCGGCCCCAGACGCAGCCGGTGTCCAGGCTCACGAGGTTTGGCCGATCAAGGTACCCAAGCGCCGACCAGTGTCCGAAGGCGATCGGCGTGTCCTCCGTCTTGCGCCGGGGCACGTCGAACCACGGTAGGTACCCAGGCAATGCCGTTTCGGGGCCGGCGCTGATGTTGAATTCCATCACCCCATCGGCGGTGCAAAAACGCAGCCGCGTGAGCGCATTCACGGTGACACGCAGGCGCTCGATGCCGCTCAGGTCACTCGTCCACTGCGCGGGCAGGTTGCCGTACATGGACTGTAGAAAATCGTCCGACGCGGTGCCCCGAAGTGCCGCTTCGACCTCGCGCGCCAGTTCCAGCGTCAACTCGACACTCCATTGCGGGAGCACTCCCGCGTGCACCATCAGCCAGCCGTGCTCGAAGATCGCAAGCGGCTGTTGCTTGAGCCAGTCGAGCATGGCGGCGCGATCGGGAGCATCGAGCACCGTTTGCAAAGTGTCCTTGCGGCCGGCCGATCGCGCGCCCGCGGCGACGCCGAGCAGATGCAGATCGTGATTGCCCAGCACGCACCTGGCCGCCGCGCCATAGCCGGCGATTCGGCGCAGCACCCGCGCCGACTCGGGACCGCGGTTGACGAGATCGCCCAGCAAGTAAATGCGATCCCGGCTCGGTGAAAAACCGATGTCGTCCAAAAGCCGCCCCAGCGCCGAATCGCAGCCTTGAGCATCACCGATCAAGTAAAGTCCCATCGTGTCGATTCTGCCGCCCGGTTCATGAATTTTTTGCTGATCGCACTGTTGACCTTGCTCAACGGCGTGTTTGCCATGTCCGAATTGGCGCTGGCTTCGAGCCGCAAGGCGCGCTTGAAGGCGATGGCGGACAGCGGCGACAAGGGTGCGCAGGCCGCGCTCGCATTGCTGGAAGATCCGACCCAGTTTCTCTCGTCGGTGCAGGTCGGCATCACCTCCATCGGCATGCTCAACGGCATCATCGGCGAAGCCGCGTTCAGCGGCGATCTGGCCGAACGTCTGATACCGCTCGGCGTGCCGGAAGCGGCCGCCGGCGTCACCGCGACCGCGATCGTGGTGACGGTCATCACCTTCCTCACCATCGTCATGGGCGAGTTGGTGCCCAAGCGCATCGGCCAGCTTTATCCGGAGGCGGTTTCGCGCTGGGTCGCGCGGCCGATGACCTGGGTC
>JBDTRV010000118.1:0-7206 GCA_039931475.1 Burkholderiales bacterium
TGAGCATGTCGTTGATGGTGTAGTTGCGCACGTGGCCCATGTGCAGCTTGCCGCTCGGGTAAGGCAGCATCGAGCAGGCGTAGAACTTCTTCTTGGCCTGGTCCTCGATCACGCGGTAGGCGTCGGCCGCCGTCCAGCCCGCTTGCGCTGCGCGTTCAACGTCCTGTGGAGCGTATTTTTCTTGCATGGGGGAAAAAAGGTCGAATTTCAGTCGGAGTCAAGCAACTTTTGTGCGCTTGCAGCGAAGCGTAACGCATCGATCGGCCTCTCCCAGGCGTAGGGACCAGCGCGATCGATTCCAAAGAACAGACGTTGCTCGCAATCCTTGAAGCGGCGTTTGTATGGCGAATAGGTATCGGACCAGCGCTTGAGCGACTTGAATCCATGCGCCGCGAGCAAGGGTGTGAGAACGCCTTGAATGATGGTGACGAGGTCCTTTCTGTCCAAGACTTCGCTTTGGCGCGCCGGCGCCGGCTCTACCCTTGCCGGGTCGCGTCCGGGCAAGGTCAGCACCCGCCCGTCGGGCAGATGCGCTTCGGCGGCCTGCATGTCGAACAGCACCAGGCCCAGCGCACGCGCCGTTGCGACGACGAACGGAACCACCGTATCCACCAGATATTCCGTCTGCACGCCGATCCCGTAGACGGCGGCATCGGTGTGGCCGGTCGCCGGACTGTCGGTCCAGACCATCGGATCGCCTTCGCCTTCACCCTCCTCGTCGCCTTCTTCGTCGACGTCGGGAAAGCGCTGGGTCAGCCGCTTGGCGAATTCGATGAACTTCGGGTTCTGCCCGCCCCCCTGTCGGCTCAGCGTTTCGTGAAGCTTGTCAGCCTCTTCCAGCGTTGCCGGAACGGGCGCTTCCCAGACATGCAAAACGTAGCTCATGGTGGCTCCAAGGGTTTCATCCGCAGCAGCCAGAAAATTCCAGGTGGCGCCTTCCTTGGCCAACGGCGTCAATCGCCAGCGGCGGCTTTCGAGTGGTAACTGACGCCAGAAAGCGCCTTGAAGTGCGCGTCGCAAGTGAGCAACCCGGCTTCATGATGCCGCGCCGTCGCGTAGATGATGGCGTCGGCGGTCGCAAGTTGGTGCGCACGATGCAAGTCCGCGGCCAGCAGTGCAATGCTTGTGTCCAAGGGTGCGACAACGCATTTTTGCGTATAGGCAATGACCTGATCGGCACGCTCTTCACCGACCTCGCGCATCAGCCACTTCGACAGTTCGAGTTGAACGATCGTGGGCACGATGCAGTGCGCCTTGTCCGGAAAGCGCTTCGCCATGGCCCGTCCGAGCCGGCTGTCCACCAACCATTCGATCCATGCCGAGGTGTCGACAACGACCATCGGGCCGCGCGCCATCAGTAGCGATCGTTGCGATCCCGATAGGCGGATTGGTCAGCGCCCTTGGCGATCCCCGCCAGTTGCTCGAACTCCGGCACCGGCATGATCAGCACGCCCGAGCCTTTGGGAATAAAGACGAACTCCTGCCCGGCGCGCCACTTTTGCTCGTCACGAACCAGCTTTGGAATCGATATCTGGAACTTGGCTGAAAGAGTGGCCGTGGCTTGCATTTGCTACTTTTTTCTGATCGATCGAAGGAAAGTAAGAGTAACCGTTTCCCGTTGCTTTGTCCAATTTGAATCGCGGCCCGGCGCCAAAGGCGTTTGTCAGGCGCGCGGGACGCCCCTTCATCGACGCGAACCCTGATCGTCAGGGCTTCGCGCCTTCCGGCTCCGCCACGAAACCGATCCTGTTTAGCCCCGCCTTTTGCGCCGCGCCCATCACTTCGACCACCCGGCCGTAGGACACGGTCGTGTCGGCGCGCAACTGCACTTCAGTTTCAGGATTGGCTTTGGCCGCGTCCGCCAGGCCTTGCGCCAATTGCGCATCGTCTACCGGTTGATCGTCCAGAAACGCGCGTCCCGCCTTGTCGATCACCAACGTCACGGCCTGCGCCGGCTCTCCCGGCTGAGCGGCGTCGGTTTTCGGCAAATCGAGCCGGATTGAGTTCGCCAGCAGCGGCGCGGTGATGATGAAGATCACGACCAGCACCAGCATCACGTCCACCAGCGGCGTCATGTTGATGTCGCTCATCGGTTTCGGATTTTGCGAGCGCCCGAGGCGGCCGAACGTGGACATGGCAAGCCGATCGAATCAGGCCACGTGGCTCGCGACCAACTCGCGCAAATCGAGCGCGAAGCCTTCCAGATCGGCTTCGATCCTGCCGATCAGCCGGCCATACACGTTGTAGGCGAGCACGGCGGGAATGGCAACCGCCAACCCCGCCGCCGTCATGATGAGCGCCTCGCCGACCGGACCGGCAACGCGATCGATCGAAATCTGGCCGGCCGCCGCGATGCCCGAAAGCGCATGGTAGATACCCCAAACGGTGCCGAGCAGGCCGACGAACGGCGCGGTCGCGCCCACGGTGGCCAGCAGCACCTGGCCGAACTGCAGGCGCTGCAAGACGCGGTGCAGCGCATCGCGCAGCAGACGGGTCAGTTGCTGCACCCGGTCGCCGGCCGAGGCGAGCGTGCCAGCCGGCTGGAGCTTCAAGGCGTCGATCAGCGGCAGCACCAGCGCCTGCCCGCCACTTTCGGCCAATCGCTCACGCGCCTCCGTCACGTTGGAGGCCTGCCAGAACGCGCTGGTGCCGCGCTCGACACCGCGCGTGGCGCGGGTCAGCAACAAGCCCTTGTAGAAAATCACGACCCAGCTTGCGACCGACATGGCCAGCAGCAGCAGCGCGACGAAGCGCGTGACGCCGTCGCCCTGCGCGAGGATGCGCACCAGGTTCATGCGCGCGCTTGGCCTGCCTTCACTTCAGCCCGAGCACGTCGAACATGTCGAACAAGCCCGCGCGCTGGCCGGCGAGAAACCGCACCGCGCGCAAGCTGCCCTGCGCATAGGTCGCGCGGCTGGCGGACTTGTGCGTGATCTCGATCCGCTCGCCGGT
The DNA here is from genome assembly GCA_039931475.1 of Burkholderiales bacterium. GTDB lineage: Bacteria > Pseudomonadota > Gammaproteobacteria > Burkholderiales > Burkholderiaceae_C > JBBPYC01. The sequence continues at coordinate 2,953 of JBDTRV010000118.1, forward strand.
GCCGGCGAACAGCACCGTGTGGTCGCCCACGATGTCGCCGCCGCGAATGGTGGCAAAACCGATCGACGACGGATCGCGTTCGCCGGTCACGCCCTCGCGCGCGAACACACCGCATTCCTTCAGGTCGCGGCCGAGCGCTTTCGCGATCACCTCGCCCATCTTGAGCGCGGTGCCGGATGGCGCGTCGACCTTGTGCCGGTGGTGCGCCTCGATGATCTCGATGTCGTAGCCGGTTGACAGCGCGCGCGCCGCCATGTCGAGCAGCTTCAAGGTGACGTTGACGCCGACGCTCATGTTCGGCGCCAAAACGATCGGGATATCGCGCGCCGCCTCGGCGATCTGTGCCTTCTGCTCGTCGGAAAAACCGGTGGTGCCGATCACCGCCGCCACGCCCAGCTCGCGGCAGACCGCCAGGTGCGCCAGGGTGCCTTCCGGCCGCGTGAAATCGATCAACGCGCGCGCGCCGTCGAGCCCGGCGCGCGGGCAGACGGAGATGGGCACGCCCAAAGCCTTGCCGAGAAAAGCGCCGGCATCGCTGCCGACGCCGGGCGCATCGGACACGTCGAGCGCGCCGGACAGCACGCAGTCATCCGCCGCGTCGATCGCCTCGATCAGCATTCGGCCCATGCGCCCGCCGGCGCCCGCGACGGCGATGCGAATCGGCTGCGGCTTGGCTTCGGCCTGGGACCTCAGCATTTCTGAACTCATGCTCATCGACCCCGACTCAGGTGAGCAACATGGAAAGCGCGGCGCTCATTGCACCGCACCCGGCACTTCGAGCGGCGGGTAGCTCGACGGCAGCGGCGTGGTTTCGACCGGATCGGCCAGCGATTGGCCGGTTTTCGGCCCCGGCTTGGGCGCGAACTTTTCGAGCTTGTCCTCGGCCGCTTCGAGCAGCGGCGCCTTGGCCGGTTTGCGGCCCGAGTCGAGCGTGGCGACGAATTCGGCCTCGGTTGGCATTTCGTCGGCCTCGATGCGATCCAGCGTGTCGCCGCTGAAGAACACCGTGAGCTTGCGCCGCACGGGATCGGCCCCGCCGCGCTGGTAGGTGAACACATAGTCCCACCGGTTCGCATGGAACACGTCGGTCAGAAGCGGCGTGCCCAGAACGTCCCGCACCTGGGTGCGCGGCATGCCGGGCTTGAGCGCCTCGACCTGCTCGCGGGACACGAAGTTGCCCTGGATGACGTCGACCTTGTAGGGTGACACCATGTTGACGATCCCGCGCGATGCGCGGTCGACGCTGGCGCAACCAGCGAGCAGACAAGTGGCGCTAAACAGCAGCAGGGCAGCCAGCGGAGCGGGCCGCGAGATGGTGCGAGGAAGAACAGACATCGGGTAGGTTGCAGACTAATATGTGCGATTCATTGTAGCGAGCGCGACTTTTGTCACGCATTGATCGCGGGGTGTGAAAAGGATGGGCATGACCAGCATCGACGAGTTGAAAAGCACCGGCCTCAAGGCGACGTTGCCGCGCCTGAAAATTCTCGAGGTGTTTCAGGGCGGCGCCAAGCGCCACATGACGGCCGAGGACGTGTTTCGGGTGCTGCTCGACGACCACACCGACATTGGCCTTGCCACTGTGTATCGCGTGCTCACGCAGTTCGAGCAGGCCGGCATCCTGACGCGCAGCAACTTTGAAAGCGGCAAGGCGGTCTACGAATTGAACGAAGGCCAGCACCACGACCATCTGGTGTGCCTCGATTGCGGTCGGGTAGAGGAGTTCTACGACCCCGAGATCGAAAAGCGGCAGCACGCGGTGGCCACGGAAAAGGGCTTTGCGATCGCCGATCACGCGCTGTCGCTGTATGCGAACTGCACCAAGGAACCCTGCCCCAATCGTCCGCCGCAGCGAAATTGAACAATTTTTTGAGCATTTTTGGCGGTTTCCGCTCGTCTGGTGGTCGTTTTTAGCTACTGAAAGCGTAGCAAATCAGGGGCGTACCACCGCCGCGCGAAGCCTCTGCTCTTAAAAACCGCGGCTGGCTGCGCGGTTTCCCCAAGCGTTACTCCATCGCCTTGCGCTGACGCTCGACAAAATCCACGTAAGTGTCGATCCCGCGCAACTGCAGGATCGTGTTGCGCACCGCCGCCTCGACCAGCACCGCGATGTTGCGGCCCGCGACCACCTGAACGATGACCTTGCGCACCGGCACCGAGAGCACCTCTTGCGTGAGCGGTTGCTCAGGCAGCCGCTCGAAATCGCGCTCGAGCGTTTCCTTGCGCACCAGATGCACGATCAGATTCAGCCGCATCTGGCGCCGCACCGCCGTCTCGCCAAAGATCGCCTGAATGTCGAGCAGGCCGATGCCGCGCACTTCGAGAAGGTTGCGCAGCAGCTCAGGGCAGCGCCCTTCGATCGTGGTCTGGTTGATGCGGTACAGATCGACCGCATCGTCGGCCACCAGTCCGTTGCCGCGCGAGACCAGTTCCAGCCCCAGTTCGCTTTTGCCCAGGCCCGATTCGCCGGTGATCAGCACACCGACTCCGAGGATGTCCATGAACACGCCGTGGATCGTGGTGCGATCCGCGAAGTGGCGCGACAGGAAGGCGCGCAAAACGTCGATCACGAACGCGGCCGGTTCGGCCGTGGCGAACATCGGAATCTGCGCGCGTTCGCACATCGCCAATAACGGCTCGGGCGGCGCCTGGCCGTCGGCAACGACCAACACCGGCGGCTCGAGCGTCACGATGCGCGAAATGCGGCGCGCGCAATCAGCCGGCGTGGCATCGCTCAAATACGCCACTTCGCGCGGACCCAGTATTTGCACGCGCCACGGGTGGATGTAGTTGAGGTAGCCGACCAGATCGGCGCCGGAGCGCGCGCTCGACACGGCCGCATCGTCGAAGCGGCGCTCCGATGCGCCCAGGCCCGCCACCCATTCCCAGCGCAGCCGCTGACGATGCTGCTCGAACAGCACATCGGCGCTGACACCGACGGGTTTCATGGGTTGGAATTCAGGCCGTCTGGGCCGACTGCCAGGTCGTGATCATGCGGTGCAGCTCCTCGGCATCGGCGGCGACCTTGATGCGTTCGCGCAGCGGCGCGTCGCTGAGCAGCTCGGCGATTTCGGACAAGATTTCCAGGTGCTTCTGGGTCGCCGCTTCAGGCACCAGCAGGAAGATCAGCAGACTGACCGGCTGCTCGTCGGGAGAGTCGAAGCCGATCGGCCGCTCAAGTTGGAACACCGCGGCCATCGGCGCCTTCAGCCCCTTGATACGGCCATGCGGAATGGCAACGCCATGGCCGAGGCCGGTCGAGCCGAGCCGCTCGCGCGCGAACAGACTGTCGGTGATCAGCGCCCGGCTCAACTGGTAGAGATCCTCGAACAGCAGGCCGGCTTCTTCAAACGCGCGCTTCTTACTAGAAGCGTCGACCGCAACGCGGACTTGTTCGGGCGGCAGGATGGACGCGAGACGATTCATGGTCGGAGCATGAGATTATGCACTTCGGGTTTCGGTCGATATTGATGCGCATGGCGCGCGGCGATAGTGGCACTTTGCGTGCCCGCACGGCCACCCGCGAATGGAAAAGCCGCCGGGGAAGCGGCGGCATTGCCGTCAGGAAACGGTCGGCAGTGATGCCATTAGTCGTTTCGGCGCTTCGTGATGGTGATCGGTGATCCGGCTCTTGTGCTTGACCACCTGGCGATCGAGCTTGTCGACCAGATCGTCGACTGCCGCATACAGATCGGCATGGGAGGCTTCGGCGAACATGTCGTTGCCCTTGACGTGGATGTTGCATTCGGCCCGTTGGCGCGAATCCTTGTCCCTCAGTTTTTCCACCGTGAGCAGCACCTTGACGTCGAGCACCTGGTCGAAATGCCGGGTGATGCGGTCCAACTTGGCTATGACGTAGCTGCGCAAGGCCGGGGTGACTTCCAAATGGTGGCCACTGATCGTCAAGTTCATGGGAAAACCTCCAGTTGCTCTCGGGAAAAACGCGCCCGATTTCCATGGTTGCGAAGTCGAGCGCGCGGGACTTTCATTGTTCTTGGTTGAATTGACTATGCGCCGCCTGCCCGGCAAAAGCAAGCCGCCCGGCGGCCGCGCCGGTGCGCTGCCCGGCGGCCCGCGTGCATTTTTTCCGGCTCGCGCGCCTCGGTTGCCGGCCGGGCGCCAGATGGCCACATCGATGCACTACGATGGCGCGCCATCCATGCCCCACGCATGCTCGTTTCGCGGCCGACACCGCTTGCCAAACCGCGCGACGCCCAAGCGACGTCCCGCATCCTTTCATGAGCCTGGACACCG